>CAZYQJ010000216.1:0-8049 GCA_964649925.1 uncultured Litorilinea sp. | reverse complement strand
GAGCGTCTCCTCGACGCGCACGCGCATCTCCTGCGGGGGCATGGCCGCGTTCTCCAGCGCAAAGGCGATCTCGTCCTCCACGCGGTCCATGACAAACTGGGCTTCGGGGTCTTGAAAGACAAACCCGACATGGCGGCTCATGACCTGCGGCGTGGCAGTCACCGGGTCCAGACCGTCCACGCGCACCGTGCCGGAGAGCGCGCCGCCGGAGAAGTGGGGGATCAGCCCGTTGATGCAGCGCAGGAAGGTGGATTTGCCCGCGCCCGACGGCCCGGCCACCAGCACCAGTTCGCCTGCAGACAGGCGCACGCTCAGGTCTGCCAGCGCAGGACGCGTGGCCCCTGGATAGGTAAAGCTGACATGCGAAAAATCAATCATGCTTGTCTGGAATCCTCTGCAACCAACACCACAGCGGGGATCAGCAGCCCCCACGTCGCCATCCCCACGCTCAGGGCAAAGGGAGGCGTGACCAGCGCAGGATAAGGCGAATAAAAGAGCGTCTCGCGCGCCACACCGGGCAGCAGTGCCAGCGCGGTTACGGTCGCCAGCGCGCCGCCTGCGATCAGCCAATCCGCCAGCCGCCAGGGTGCGGGCCGGTAGACGGTATGCGGGCGGCGGCGGCCTGCCTGCCAGATGGCCGCGATCACCAGCGCGCTGCCACCCGCCAGCAGCCATGCACCCGCCGCGGCCTGGCCCCAGACGGTTCGCAGCAGCAGCCCCGCGGCGACCAGGATCAGCCCCAAAATCACCCCCAGGCGCGTCCACACGTCATGCAGCGGCGACCCGCCTGCAAAGCCGCGCGCGGTCATCGCCTCGGCCAGTTGTAGGGCGCGCTCTAGCCCGCCGGTCACCAACGGCAGCCAGAGCGGCAGCCAGCTACGCCAGCCGCGCAGCCGGTGGCCGCGTACCGCCTGCGCCTCACGAATCTGGCGCGCCTGGCGCAGCGTGGAGGGCACAAAGGTCACGGCAATGGCGACGATCACGGCCACGGCATAATAGGCGCGCGGGATCAACTGGATCACATGGCGCAGCGGCGTCATGCGCGTGGCGACCGCAAAGGCGGCAAACAGCCCGGTCAGCGCCAGCCCGTTGAGTGCGCCATAAGCCAACGCTTCCAGCGTGATCGGCCCGCCAAAGAGCGGCCAGGACGCAGGCAGCCGCGCCAACACTGTCCTGCCCACATGTACGGTCAGCGCGTTGAACAGCGCCGAGAGCGGCACGACGATCAGCGCAAAGCGCCACGGTGAAAGCGGCAGGCCGCCCTGCGCCTGGTTTGGGATGCGCGCCGCGGCCAGCCCCACCCCGGCGATCCAGGCCAGGGTCAACGCCAGATAGATGGGGTTACGGGTCAGGGTCAAGATGATCACCACCGCGGCCAGCCAGCATAGCCAGGCCCCGGCATGGAGCGGCGCGTCCGCCTGGCTCATGGATGACTTTCCAACGACAGTTCGCCGCGCACCCGTGCGCCAGGCCGCACATGGGCCAACGCCGGGGTGGGGTCATATTGGAATGAGAAACGACGCTCAAAACGCCGGAGCAGGCGCAGCAGCGGCGCGCCAAAGGCCAGCATCAACGCCACATTGCCCACCAGACGCACCGCATCCCAGACCAGCGAAGTCGCCACGTAAAAGGCGGCATAGCGCTGCACAATGGCGCCAACGCCAATGCCCGGCGTCCAGTAGAGGGTTTCACTGCCTACCACAAAGGGCCAGAACCAGAGGTTCATGATTATCCCGTAGATCAGCCCCCACGCGCCGGAGAACGCGGCCAGCAACGCCACCTCGGCCCAGCGACCTGTCCAGTTCAGCGTGCGTGCCAGCGGGCGCAGCAGCGGCGCGGCCATGCCCATCCAACCGGCGGTAAACATCTGGTAGGGCAGCCACGGCCCCACGCTGCCCGTGATCAGCGCCGAGACAAAGAGCGTCAGTGCGCCCAGCAGAAAGCCCATGCGCGGCCCAAAGATATAGCCGCCCACGCCGATCAGCAAAAAGATGGGGCTGAAGCCGCCCGGCCCCGGCAGCGCCACATCGGCAAAGCGCAGCACGCTGTTGATCGCCACCAGGATGCCCAGCAGCGCCACACTCTTGGCGCTCATCGCTTCGCTTTGCACTTCCAGCAACAACACCGCGAAGCACAGCCCCACCAGTAGCGTCAGCACCAGCGGCGCATCCTGCGCATGGGCCATGCCGGTCACGGTTACCTGCTGCAACGCCGGAAGCCAGAAGGGATAGAGAAAGGCTGTCACCCCTAGCAGGCTCGTCAAGACGTAGACGGCCCAACTGGCCCACGGGTATGTATTGGTCTGTCTCATGCGTCTCTCCCGGCCTGGCGCACAGCCCACCAGACCACAGCCGCCAGCAACGGCGCGCCGATCACCACCAGCATCCCCAGCGGCCCGGCCAATGGCCCCGTGCTCGTCTCGTCTTGTGTCTCGTCCCGCACCTCAGTGGCCGCGGTCGTAGCGGATGGTTGGGCAGGCTCTGCCTCACAGATGTCCTCCAGGGTGATCTCAGGCGGCTGCCGGTCGGCGCTGCGCTGGATTGTCCCCTCGCTCCACACCCACGCTTCGACCATGCCGTCGGTCACAGTGGTGTTGCCCGCGCCGATTTGGGCGTAGCTCCACCCGGTCTCCTCCAGCCGCCAGTAAGACCAGTATTCGCAGGTAGACGAGAGGCAGCGGCAGAAGCAGTGTTCGCCCGCGGCGCAGCCTTCCTCGTCGATGGCGCAGATCGTCGGCCCCATGCCGCTGACTTCGGTCCGCAGCGACAGCCCCGACCGTTCCAGCAGTTCATAGCCGCTGATGCTCTCGCTTTCGAACTGCACACAGCGGCTCATCACGCTGCCATCGCCATGCACGACGACCAGCCCAGCCCGGTTGGGCGTCTGGGCATAGACATCCCCTGCAAGCAGTATCAGGGCCAATATCACTGCCGCGGCCAGGGACAACGCCCGGTGAACCGAGGTCAAGGTTTGCTGCCAGCGATTCATGACCTACTGCGCCTCTGCGGGACACGCCTCCAGCGGTGCGCGGTGCAGGGGGAATGTCTGGCCCAACAGCGCGGGAACCGCCTGCACCGTCGCGCCCAGGTTGACCTCCTGCCCGACCTGCCAGGCCAGCCCGCCGCCGGGCTGCTGGAGGGAGATCAGGAAATCCACCAGCCCGACCGCGCCCGTCTGCCAGACGGGATCATGCGGGTTTTGGCCGCTTGCGCTGAGCGCCATCAGGCCGTAGGCAGTTGAGTTGGCATCCGCCGCGCCTTGCCAGCCTTCGCCCGCGTCATAGCGCAGGCCGCCCGTCTCATCCTGCGCCTCCTTGAGATAGGCCAGCCCCGAAACGATCTCGGTGGCCGAGACGGGCGTTCCCGCCGCGATCAGCGTCTGGATCGCCAGGGCAGTGGTGTTGGTGTCGCGGCCCCAGCCGGGCGACCACTCCCAGCCGCCTTCGGGCAGCGCCAGTCCAGCCAGATAGTCCACACTGTCGGCGGGCGTCTCCTCGCCCAACGCCAGTGTCCCCAAAATGCCCCAGGCCAAGAAACCGGCGTCCGTGCTGAACGCGCCGACGGTCTCGCTGTAATAGTCCTGCGGGCGCAGCGCATCGGCAGGCCAGCAGGCTTCCGCCGCGGCCAGGGCTACGCCCAGTTTGCCAGCCTCCGCCACACCTAACTGGCTGTAGTCTGCGCCGCCCGCCAACACCGCATCGAGCAGCGACGGGCTTTCTGGTGAGGCGCGCCATGTGTCCGCGTCCAGCCCGTTGGCCGCGACCGCCATCAATGCCTCCACGTCAATGCCCGTACCGCCATAGCCGCCTGCTTCGACTTGCGCGGCATGCAGCCAGTCGAGCGCGGATTGGGCCGCGATCACCTGGGGCGCGGGGATCGCCTGCCCCTCAAATTCGCCCCAACGCCACCCCTCGACGCTGCCTGTCGCGCTGATGACGCTGACCGCGGGGCCGGTCTCATACCCCTGCCAGGCCTCGCCGTCCCAGAAACTGTAATTCCAGAAGAGGTCGCCGCCACAGAAACAGTCCTCAGCAGGGCAGCCCACGCCTTCAATGCTGCATACGCTGGTGCCCCAACTAAACTCCGCGGTTACCACCTCCAGCCCGCTCTGCTGTAAGGCAGCCAGGCCGGAAACGGGTGCGGTCAGGCTGAGGGGGCGCACCGCGGCGCGTGCCTCGTCAAACTGCACCACCAGATAGCTGGCTTCCTCCGGCGCAGCGGTTTCCTCCGGCGCGGCCTGTGCTTGCGGCACGGTCCCAGCCTGTGCAGCCGTCTCGGTAATGGCTTCTGTCTCTGGCGTTTCCGCCGCGGGGGTGTCAGTCGCCACGGCTTCACCATCGGCGGGCGCAGGGGCCGCAGGCGAACTGCACGCCGCCAGCAGCGTCAGGAGCGCCGCTGCCAAGAGCGCGGCTGCCGCCAGAGATACGCCGATGCGCCGCAGACGGCGCGGTTGTGCGATGGTTGTCTCCTGCATCGTACGGCTATCCTTCCTTACCTGTGTGCGGATGCGATGTCGCGGCGCGGTCGTCCACGCCAGCCTCGCCAAAAGTCGCCATCTCGGCCAGGATGCGGCCTGCCGCAGCGGCCAGGTTCATACCCAGCACCGCGCCCGTGCCCTCCCCCAGTCGCATCCCCAGATTCAACAATGGGTCCAGCCCCAGCCAGGCCAGCATGGCCTCATGCCCCGGCTCGGCAGAGCAATGGGCCGCGATCAGATAGGGGCGCAGGTTGGGGTTGATCGTCACCGCGATCATGGCTGCGGCGGTGGTGATAAAGCCGTCCAGCACCACCGGGCAGCGGTGCGCGGCTGCGGCCAGCATCGCACCGGCCAGCCCGCCGATCTCAAAGCCGCCCACCTTCGCCAGCACATCCACCCCATCGGCGGGGTCAGGTGCGTTGGCAGCAAGCCCGCGGCGCACGATCTCCATCTTGCGCGCCAGCCCTGCATCGTCCAGCCCGGTGCCGCGGCCCACCAGCGAGGAGGGGTCGCGGCCCATCAACGCGGCGGCTACGGCCGCGGCCGCGGTCGTGTTGCCAATGCCCATCTCGCCTGTGCCCAAGATATCCAGCCCCGCGGCCCGCTCGCGCGCGACCAACTCGGCCCCAATCTCCAGGGCACGCACGGCCTGGTCACGCGTCATGGCCGGGCCGCGAGCGAGGTTGGCTGTCCCCTCTGCGACCTTGCGGTCCACTAGGCCAGGGTGCGGAGGCAGCGCCGCGGCCACGCCCAGATCCGCCACCACCACGCGCGTGCCGCTCTGCCGCGCCAGGACGTTGATGGCCGCGCCGCCCGCCAGAAAATTCAACACCATCTGGCCGGTCACGCTCTGCGGATAGGCACTGACCCCCTCCGCGACCACCCCGTGATCCGCGGCCATGAGCAGCACGACCGGGTGCACCAGCCGCGGCACGGGCTGGCCCATGATGCCTGCCAGTTGGATGGAAAGCGTCTCCAGGCGGCCCAATGCGCCGCGCGGCTTGGTCAGTTGATCCTGGCGCGCCTGGGCGGCGGCCATCGCTTGGGGGTCAAGCGGCGCGATCTCGACCTGCCAAGTTGGTTGAACAGGGCTTTTCATCTGTAACGATCTCACAACCCAACCTCATTCCTCAACAGGTGCTTGCCGGGCCGCGACCACAAAAAAACGGCTCCCGCGTGGAGAGCCGTCCTATGCAAATAAAGAACCCGCCAAACTGGCGGGCGTGCATGCAGTCGCATGATTTGCACGGCCCCCTTTGTCCACGAAGGTGGTTACCTGCAGCCATAGGGCGGGTATTCGGACTCGTCGGTAGGCCAGGCAGTACGCCGGGTTGTGCGACTCACCGTTGCGGGACAGTGCCGGACTGGTCAATGTGACGTCACCGGGCTTCCCCCACGTGTGCCGGGCATCACCATGCCAGCACACCCCTACGGTTCGGGTGATTCAATTGTGCCGCAGTATAGCAGAGCCGGGAGAGCGTGTCAATTACGCCTAGCCGATCAAACCCTCAACGATCTTGGCCGAGGAAAGCACGCCGGGCAGCCCTGCGCCGGGATGTGTCCCCGCGCCTACAAAGTAGAGGTTGGCGAAATCTTCCGAGCGGTTGTGGGGCCGGAACCAGGCCGACTGCGTCAGCGTGGGCTGCACCGAAAAGGCCGACCCCAGATAGCTGTTGAGCGTGTTCTGAAAATAGCGCGGGTCCACCATATGCTCGACGACGATGTTAGCCTGCAAATCGGGCAGATAGTTCTGCTCCAAAAAGGTCATGATGGCGTCGCGATAGGGCCTGGCCTGTTGCGCCCAATCAATAGGTGCGCCCAGGTGCGGCACAGGCGACAGCACATAAAACGCCTCATGGCCCGCCGGAGCCAGCGACGGGTCGGTCGCCGTTGGCCTGTGCAGGTAGAGCGAAAAGTCGGCGGGCAGCGTCTTGTGGCGAAAGATCTCGCGCAGCAGCCCCTGATAACGCTGGCTGAAGATGATGTTGTGGTGCGCCAGCCCGGTATCGCGGTACTGGCGCTTGGTGCCAAAGTAGATCACCACCAGCGACATGCTGTATTTCATGCGCCGGATGCGCTGGTCGCTGTTTTTACGCCGCGCCTGGCTGGGGATCAGGTTCAGATAGGTCCAGGCGACATCAGCGTTGGAGACCACATCATCGGCGGCGTGGACCGTGCCGTCCGCCAGACGCACGCCGGTGACGCGCCGCCCATCCACCAGGATTTCGGTTACTTCGCAGTTGAGATGGATCGTCCCGCCCAGTTCACGCAAGAGCCTGCTCATGGCGTTGATGATCGCGCCTGTGCCGCCCAGGGCGTAATGCACGCCCCACTCGCGCTCCAGGTAGTGGATCAGCACATAGAGCGAGGCCGCGTTCAACGGGTTGCCGCCGATCAAGAGGGGGTGAAACGAAAAAGAGCGGCGCAGGAAGTCATCCTGTACAAAATGTGAGACATAGCCATAGACGCTGCGGAATGACTGAAGCCGCACCAGGTCAGGCACGACCTTGATCATGTCGGTTACATGCAGAAATGGCTTGTCGATCAGCGCCATGCCGGTCTCGAAGATCTCTTTGGTGGTGGCGATGAAGCGGTCATATCCCGCCTTGTCCGCCGGGTTCCACCGTTCGATCTGCGATAGGATAAAGTCATGGTCGCCGTTGTAGTCGAGCGATCTCCCCTGGTGGTCGAAGAGGCGATAAAACGGGTCACAGGGGACCAGGTCGAAGTAGTCCTCACGCTTGCGCCCTGCCGTTGCCCACAACTCGTCAAACAAGAAGGGCGCGGTGATGACCGTTGGCCCGGCGTCGAAGGTAAAGCCGTCGCACGCAAACACATAGGCGCGGCCGCCGGGCTTGTCGAGTTTCTCGAATACCGTCACCTCATGGCCCAGGGCGGCCAGGCGGATGGCTGCGGCCAGCCCGCCGAAACCGCTGCCAATCACGGCGATGCGTCTTTTCACAGCTTCACCCCGGTCTATCTGTCCAGGTTAAGCGCCTGGCGCACAATGGCATACCACAGCCTCCAGATCGACAACGCCGGGAGAGTAGCGTTCCCCCGACGTTGATTGATTGTACCACGGTTGCTGTTCTTGTGGCGTTGCGGCTAGGCGACCCGCTCCAAGAAGCGGATGTCGTTGTCATAGAAGTAGCGGATGTCGTCGATCCCCCGCTTGAGGATGGCTTGGCGTTCGATACCCATGCCAAAGGCCCAACCGCTGAAGACCGCGGGGTCATAGCCGCCATTTTGCAGCACGACCGGATGCACCATGCCCGCGCCCATGATCTCCAGCCAGCCGGTATACTTGCACATGCGACAGCCCTGCCCGCCGCACAAAATGCAATCGACATCCACCTCCACGCTTGGCTCGGTGAAGGGGAAGTACGATTTGCGGAAGCGGATCTGGCGGCCTTCGCCATACATCTCGTTGAAGAACTTGAGAAGCACACCTTTGAGGTCGCTGAAGGTGATGTTGTGGCCGACGGCCAGCCCTTCCACCTGATAGAACATCATCTCGGAGCGGGCGGTCACATCCTCGTTGCGCCAGCACTTGCCCGACAGCACCACACGGAT
>CAZYQJ010000215.1:0-8075 GCA_964649925.1 uncultured Litorilinea sp. | reverse complement strand
CGAGCCGCAGGGCTGTGTGCAGCCCGGCGCAGAGTATGAACGGGTGCGCGATCAGATTATGGCGAAACTCCAGACGCTGCGCGACCCGGAGACAGGCGAACTGGTCGTTGAATCCATCTACCGCCGCGAGGATCTCTATCACGGTGAACATCTGGAGAAGGCCCCGGACATCGTCTTCTTGCCGCGGCGGCTGGAATATTTCGGTTTTGGCGAATACGAGTTCGGCAGCCACAAGATCATCGAGGCGATGCGCCGGGGCATCTCCGGCACACACCGGATGAACGGCATCTTTATGGCCTACGGTGCGGCCATCCAGCCGGGCGTGGTGGTCGAGGATGCCAGCCTGGTTGACCTGGCCCCTACGATTCTGCACCTGATGGGGGAGCCGGTGGCGGCGCACATGGATGGCCGCGTGTTGAGCGAGGCGCTTGCGCCTGCGGGGGCCGTCATACCGCGCCAGGCACGCGGCGCATCCACAACCGACGGCGACAGCGGCGGCGCGCCGGCGGAACCGCTCAGCGAAGAAGACAAGAGGATCCTGGCGGATCGTTTGCGTAGTTTGGGCTATGTCGGTTGAGTTGCGTTCGACTCGCATCATGACAGCAGAGCAGGAAAGGACGGAGCGTCTGCCAAACGCCTTTACGGTCGACTTGGAGGAGTGGTTCCAAGGGCTGACCAGCACCAACCCCCAGGTGGACCAGTGGCCCACCTTTGAGAGCAGAGTCGTTCCGGCAACGCAGCATTTGCTGCGTTTGCTGCGCGAGGGTGGGGTGACCGCGACGTTTTTTGTGCTGGGGGCCGTGGCCGATCAGCACCCGGCCTTGATTGAGGCGATTGCCGCCGAAGGGCATGAGATCGGCGTGCATGGCTACTATCACCGCTTTGTCTACCGGATGACGCCCCAGGCGTTTGACGAGGAACTGGCGTGCAGCATCGAAGCGGTGATGCGGGTCACAGGCGAGCCGCCCTTGGGCCATCGCGCCCCTTACTTCTCGGTCAACGCCGCGACCCCGTGGGCCTTCGAGCGCATGGCCGCGCAGGGGCTGGCCTATGACAGCAGCGTCTTTCCCACGCGCAACATGCTCTACGGCTTTCCGGGTGCGCCGCGGCTGCCCTATCGCGTGCCGGGCCATGACCTGTGGGAACTGCCTGCGTCTACCGTGCCGGTGGGCGGGCGACATTGGCCGATGGCGGGCGGGTTCTATGTGCGTGCCCTGCCCTATGCGTTGATCCGCTGGGCGTTGCGCCGCTTGCAGCGCGCCGGTGAACCCGCCATCCTCTATGTGCATCCGTGGGAACTGGACGTGGACCAGCGCTATCGCCAGGTGACGCCGCGCGAGCGTATCACCCATTACTGGGGCCGCGCCGGGCTGGCGGCCAAACTGGAACGAATCTTTGACGAATTCTCCTTCACAACGATGCGTGAGGTGGTGACCCATCTCGAACGGGGGACATCACCGGCCACGATCACACCGCAGACGTCAGAAAGGCGGTGGGCCGCATGAGGGTGACTGAATTGACCTATGCCGAGCGCGGGTTGTGGGATGCGTTTGTGCAGGCCGCGCCGCATGGGCTTCCCCAACACCTGAGCGGGTGGCAGGATGTACTGGCAAACACCTATGGCTATGACACCTGTTATCTGGTGGCGTGGCATGAAGCGAACGGCCACGGCCCTACGATTGCCGGGGTGATGCCGCTTTTCTTGGTGAAAAGCCCGATCTTTGGTCGCACGGCAATGACCATGCCTGGCGGGTTGTGCGCTGAGGATGAATCCGCCGCGACGGCTTTGCTGGAACAGGCGCGGGCGGTGGCGCACCGGGCACACGCCAAGCGGCTGGTGCTGCATGACACGCGGCAGGCATGGCCCGGCGAGTGGACCACCACCTGCGACCATGAAAACTGGCTGGTGGACTTGCGGCCCGGCCACGAAGCGGTGTGGCAGCGGCTGGACCGTAACATCCGGCGGCAGGTACGGATGGCGAAGCGCAACGGCCTCACCCATGTGGTGGACCGGAGCGGGGCAAAGATCGGCGAGTTCTATCAGGTGTTGAGCCGCTTTACCCATCAGGTAGGGACGCCTGTCTTTGGCTGCCGTTTTCTGGAGAACACGGTCGCCGCCTTTCCCGGCGGGTTCAACATTGTGATGGTCTACCACGAGAATCAGCCCATTGGCGGCTATTTCCAGTTGGAGATGGCCCAGGCCCACTATGGGGTATGGGGCGCGACGCTGCACGAATATCTGGAACTGCGCCCGGTCTATTTGGCCTATTGGGAGATCATCGCCGACACGATGGCCCAGGGGCGCGACTGGCTGGATATGGGGCGCAGCCCGGCAGGGTCGAGCATCTCCAAATACAAAGGGCAGTGGGCGCAGCACGCCATTCCTGTTTACCAGCAGGTGATGGGCTTGCGTGCGGGCGCGGCGACGAGTGTGGCGCACCAGGCGAGCAGCGATGCGCGTTTCCGGTCGGTGCGCCAGCTT
Organism: uncultured Litorilinea sp.; assembly: GCA_964649925.1. GTDB lineage: Bacteria > Chloroflexota > Anaerolineae > Caldilineales > Caldilineaceae > QEUY01. Next base: position 5,593 of record CAZYQJ010000215.1, on the reverse strand, counting down.
TGGCCCCGGCTGCCTTTTGCGGTCGCGCAGTTCCTTGGCCCGCGCTTGCGGCGCTATGTGCCGTTTGCCTAGAGCCGGACGCGCGGGCGTTGCGAACGGGTGTTATCGGGATTCAGGTAGAGGAATCAAACCTTGCTAATGAACCGGAAACAGCAGTTGGCAAATCCATCCCCCGGCGCGGTGACCGCACCCACCGCTGCGGCTGGCCTGGCACATTGGCCGCAGTGGGTGATCCCCGCGTTGCTGATTGTCTGGTGGGTCGGTGTGCTTCTGGGTGGGCCGCACCTGCTGCCTATGCAGGTTGCAAGCTGGATCACCTTCTTGGCGCTCTTTATCACGCCTGGTTATCTGCTGGGCGATCTGTTGACGCGGCGGCTGGCATTGGACCCGCTGGAACGGCTGGCGCTGGCCTTTCCGTTGGGGATAGCGGCGCTGACGCCGGTGGGGTTGGCTGCACTGCTGCTGCACTGGCCGGTGGACAAGTTGGCGTTGGGGTGGGCGTTCACATCGGGCGCGGTCATTGCATGCTGGGCGATTGCCTGGCTGGTCTGGGTGCGCCGACCTGTGCCCACGCCTCACAGCCGCTGGACACTGGATGAGGTCGTCTTTGCCGCGCTGCTGGCGGCCCTGTTTGCGCTGATGGTTCCCACCCTCAACCTGTACAAGATCGACGGCGATGCCTACGCGGTCAACTCATTCGCTGCCGACGCGCTGGCCGGGCTGCCGCTCAACGCCACCGAGCCGATCTTCGGGACGGAGTTGGGGCCGGGCGTGCGGATGGCCTTCAACCAGTCGCTGCCCATGTCCTATCTGTGGTCGTATTGGTCGGGGATTGAGCCGATCCCGTTGAGCGCGACCGCCTCACGCACCATGCTGGCGTTGTGGTCGCTGTTGGCGACCTACATGCTGGCCCGCGCCGCGGGCATTGGCCTGCCTGCCAGCCGCGAGGGACGTCGCTTTGCGTTCTTTGTCGTCGCCATCCAACTCCTTATCTATCTGGCTGCGCCCTTCTTGCGCGGCGACAACGTGAGCCTGTTTTTCTTTGAGCGCATCACCGCCGATAAATTTATGGTTCCGGTGACCATGCTGCCGGTGGCGTTTGCGCTGGCGATCCGCTATCTGCGTGCGGGTGAGTGGCGGGCTTGGGCCGCGGCCGCGGTCGTCACCTTTGCCGTTTCTGCCATCCACCCGTTGATCGCGGCCATGCTGGCGTTGGCGTTGGGTGCGTTTGCCGCGCTGCACTTTGTGCTGGAGTGGCGTACCGCCGCGGCACGGTGGCGCAGCGTGCTGCTTGGCAGCCTGGTAGGGCTGGCGATGTTCCTGCCGCTGGTGCAGTTGGTGATGGCGCGCGGCGAAGCGCCGCTGGCGGAGTCCTACCCCAGCAGCCTGGAGGGGTGGCCGGTGGGCGAAAAGCTGGTGCCTGCGCTGCCCTTTATCTATCTGCCCACGCTGGACATTTCCGGGCCGCAGCCTGACCTGTCGCAGTTGGAGGCGGAGGAAGTCTATAGCGCAGACAATCCGTTTTTGATCTGGCGTTTTGCGGTCAACATGAACCGGCGGCGGCTGCTGCTCTTTGACCTGGATCGCTACATTTCGGACCCAAACATCGTGCTGGAGCCGCCCTACCTGCTGGCGATCCTGCTCTTGCCGCTGCTGCTGCCGGGGCTGCGGCGCAACCTGGGCGCGCAGTTCGCACTCGCCACGACGCTGGCGGTACTGTTCGTGATGTTCAACCCGCTGGTCACCCCGCTGATCGGCAGCCTGGTCATGCCCTGGATTTTGTGGCGTTTTGTCTGGCTGCTGCCCTATGCGCTGACCTTAGGGCTGGCCGCCGCGCCCTTGCTGCGCCTGGCCGGGCAGGCAGTGAGCCGTTTGGCCGGTCCCAACGCACGCCTGGCGCGCTATACCCCGCTGGCGACAGCGCTCTCCATTGCGCTGTTTTTCAGCCCGATGATCATACGGAACCTGCAAACGCTGCATGAGCGCGCCGCCTACCCCTATTTCTACCCCACCCCCGAACGGCTGCTGGCTCACCTGGACGAGTTGACCCGGCGGGACGGCCCGGCCACGGTGCTGGCTGACCAGGACTTGAGCGTGTCGATCCCGGCCTATGTCGCCCAGGCGCACATTGTGGCGCACCGCGTCCCCACCACCAGCGAGATCTTCCCGGCAGATCAGCAGGAGAAGGCGTTGCAGCGGCTGATCGACCAGGCCGCATTTTTCCGCTCGCGCTATCTCACCCAAGAGACAGTGGACATCCTGCGCCGCTATGATGTGGGCTACATCGTGACGACCAGCGGCAGCAACCTTGACATTCAGTTGCGGCTCGCCCCCGACTGGTTCGAGTGGATCATGGATGACCAGTCCTACACGCTCTATCGCGCCGTGGATCTGCCCCAGGCTACGGCGACCATTCGCGGCAATACGGCCCTGGCGAACCGGCGTTGGGCAGAGGCGGAGCAGGCCTACCGCGCCGAGTTGGATCAAGACCCGGACGCGCTGCTGGCGATGGTGGGCATGGCCGAGATCGCCCATGCGCGTGGGCGTTTCAATGAAGCGCTCAACTGGTATGCCCAGGCGTTGGAGCAGGCGGATCTGCCGGTGCTGCATTTCCGGCTGGGCCAACTGCACACGCAACTGGGGCAGATCGAGCGGGCAGTGGAGGAGTATGACCTGGCACAGCAGGGCGCTCCTTATGTGGCGCGCTTCCATGTGGCCGCGGGCGATGCCTGTCTGAGTACCGGGCAGGAGGCCTGCGCCGCCGAGCAGTACGCCGCCGCGGTCGAGAACCGCAACCTGCCCGACAAAGCCACCCAACTGATCGCGCTGGCCGACCTGTGGCGTCAGCGTAACCGCACCGACCTGGCGTTGGGGCTGTATGAGGACGCGGTCGCCTTGCAGCCCAGCCAGGCCAACCAGTTGATGCTGGCGGGCGCTTATTGGGAAGAGGATCGCTATGCCGAGGCCAAGGCGTTGCTGGCGCTGCTGCGGACACGCCACCCGCTCTCCGCCGAAGTCCTGGCGTTGTCTGCCGAGGTGGAAGCCAGCCAGGGTGCGGTGGATGAGGCAGTGGGGTTCTACCGCCGCGCCATTTGGATCCAGGAGGTGACGGGGCAGGAGTCGGCAGGGTCGCGGCTGGCGTTGGGCCGGGTCTTGCTCAACGCAGGCCGCTTGCAGCAGGCGCAGGGCGAGATCGAGCGGGTGCTGCAGATGCAGCCTAACAACGCCGCGGCGTATGCCCTGCAGGGTGATCTCCACAGCGCGCGCGGACAGGCTGAACAGGCGACCCTTGCCTATCAAGAGGCCTTCCGGCTTGACCCAACGCAGGTGCAGCTTTACCTGGCGTTGAGCAACCAGTTCCGCCAGTCGGGGAGTGAGCAGGAGGAGATGCTCGCCTTGTTGGAAAGCGCCATGCGCGCCAATCCCGACGAGGCCGCCCTGGCCCTGGCGTTGGGCGACCAACTCCAGCGTCAAGGCGAAGCCGCACGCGCCATAGACGCCTATCAATCGGCGTTGGATATGTTTGAACTGGCGTCACTGTCGCCCAACCTGACCCCCCGTGGGGCGGACACCAGCCGCGCCTATGCCTATATCCGGCTGGCCAGCGTGAGCGAAGACCTGGGGCAGATGGAACCGGCCATGAACTACTACAGCGCCGCGGTCGCAGCAGCGCCGGACTTGCCGTGGACGCAGGCCGCCTATGGGGATGCCCTGCGCCGCCGCAACCAGGTGGACGCGGCAGAAACGGCCTACCGCCGCGCTATTGCCAATGACCCCGATTTTGTCAACGCCTACGTGCAACTAGCCGACCTACTGACCGCCCAGGGCAATGACACCGAAGCGCAAGTGCTGCGCCGCCAGGCGTTGGATGTCGCCTTTGAACTGGCCGCATCGCCCCAGTTGAGCAAGTCCCTGCCGGGGCTGAGCAAGACGACCCAGGGCGATGACGCCGCTGGCAGCTTTGATTCGGATGAACTGCCCGCCGGTGCGGACGCGTCCAGCGAGGCGGATCGCCTGTTGGGAGAACTGGCCGGGCAGGGCGACAGTCTCTTCGCGGTGGGCGATGGGCTGGGTGTCTTGAACTTGCTGACGCGTCTCTCCCAAACCACCGGCGATATTGACCGTGTGATTGAGCTATACAAGCGTGCGCTGGATCAAGGGCGGCGCGAGGGGTGGTATCCTGCGGTATTGGCGCAGTATTACAAGGGGCTGGGCGATCTGTATCTGGCGCAAGGGCTCCCGGTGCTGGCCGCCGAGAGCTACCGCAGTGCCATCGAGCAAGACGGTTGGTGGCCCCAGCCGCGGCTGGGCCTGGCGCATGTCCTCGAAAGCCTGGGGCAGCGTGAGGAAGCGCAGACGCAGCTAGAGAACGCGGCGCAGATCGCTCCCGGTTATGTAGAAGCCCAGGTCGCGCTGGCCGCGTACTATGACCGGCTCAACCAGACCGACACGGCACTGGAGATCTATCAACTGACCGCCGATGCCCACCCCGGCAACCCCCATGCAACGCTGGCATTGGCCCAAGCATGGCGCGACCGGCGGCAATGGGAGGAGGCTGAACGTACCTACCGCCGCACGATTACGCTGACGCCGGGCAGTTCCGAAGCCTATGTAGAACTTGGCGCGCTGCTCATGGACATGGGGCGTTATACCGAGGCACAGCCGATGCTGCTGGCCGCGTTGGAAACCAACCAGGAGAACATCAACGCCTATATCCAGATGGGGATTTTGGAACAACGCCAGGGCCATCCCGACCTAGCGCTGGATTGGTTCAAGCGTGCGGCGCGCGTGCAGCCTGCGGATCAGCCGACTAGCCTGGTCTTGATCGACCTGCTGCAGCGGTTTGGGCACTATGAAACCAGTCTGGACTATCTGCGCCAGGACCTGGCCGATCACCCGCATGATGTCGAGTTGTTGCTGCGCCAGGCGCGCGCCCAGCGCATCCTGGGCATGACCAGCGATGCCATGGCGACGCTGCTGGAAGCGTCCCGGCTGAACCTGGCCGACAGCCGTCTGTCGGCGGAACTGGGCGAGTTGCATATCGCGCAGGGGCGTCCGCAGGCTGCGCTGGCCGCTTACCGGCAGACGATTGCGCTTGACCCAGGTGAAGATGCCTATTACGTCCAGCTTGCCTCGCTCTGGCAGTCGCAGGCGATGTTTGATGAGGCCGAGGCGACGCTGCGGATGGGGCTGCGCCATGCCGTGCGCGTCGCGCCCATCTACGCGGCGCTAGGCGATCTCTATCTGCGCCAGGGCCGCGTGCAGGATGCCAAGGAACTGCTCGATCAGGCATTGGTGGAACTGGGGCCTGAACCGGCGCTGGTGATGGCAATGGGCGCATTCCACGAATCGCAGGCAGTCCAGGGGACGGCTGCCGACGATGCCGCCGAGAAGTGGTATACTGACTTTTTGGCGGACCGGCCCGACAACACCGCGGTGCGCGTGGCCTTGGGCGACCATTACCTGCGCCGAGGTAAGACGGCAGAGGCGATTACCGCATACGAACAGGCTATCGCCCTGGAGCCAACCGTAACCGGTCATTATCTGGCTGCGGCGGAGGCCTATGTGGCGGCCAATCGCTTTGACGAGGCGG
>CAZYQJ010000214.1:0-8086 GCA_964649925.1 uncultured Litorilinea sp. | reverse complement strand
CTCGGCGTGGCTGCTGTCGCTGCCGAGCAGGCCGATTTTGAACATGGGATCTCCTGTTTCTTGTGATTGAATCGGATGGATAGAACGGCTTGCCCTTCTCTCGCCACACGTTATACTAGGCGGGTACACAGCCAGGCAAGCCATTTAGCAGGGATCAACACCAGGATAACAAAGGAACCGCCGTATGCAAGTCAGCCACTCGGACATCACGACGCCGAAGTTTTATGGTCGAGCATGGTTTCAAGCCTGTTTTCAGCAGATTTTGGATGGCTGGTATCGTGCGCTGGAGGCGACATCGCCCAGCGGCGCGGTTTGGGAATCTCCAGACGGGCTGCGCTATGACTACTTTGTCAGCCAGAGCGGGAAACAATGCGATGGCGTGACGCGTATGCTGCCTGCACTCGCAGCCTGGGCGGCGCAGCCCGAAAACCCGGACGTGTTGGTGCTGGCCGACCAGCGGCACATCAACCCCAAGGAACTGATCCGCAATGCTTTTGTCCATGCGACCGACCCGGATCACCCTGATTTTTGGGGATACGCGCCTGCCCATCGCAGCAACCAGCGGCAGGTCGAGTCCTCCATCGTCGCCTGGTCGCTCTGGCTGTCGCGCGATTGGCTTTTGCCTGAATTGACCCCGCAGCAGATCGACAACATCCAGGCGTGGCTAGCCTCCTGTACCGCGTTCACCGATCACTTTAACAACTGGTCCCTTTTCACTGCAGTCAACCACGCGGCGCGCCTTGCTTTGGCCGAGTACGGTTTTTCAGGCGATTGGGATGCGCTGCGCCGTGACCTGATCCCCGGCGATGAGGTGGCGCTGGCTGATGGCTGGCTGTGGGACAAGAAGTACAGCGGCATTGATTATTACAACTTCTGGGTCTATAGCTCCCATCACTGCTATCTGAAGGCGATGTTGCCCGAGTACGAAAACCCGATGCTGGATCGTGCCCTGGCGCGCATGGTGCAGCGGTTGGCGGACCTGCCCTTTCTGATCGACGCACAGGGGCGCAACGTCCTCTTTGGCCGTTCGCTCTCCTATCGTTGGGGGTGGCTCAACGGCTTGATCGCGGCCCATGCCATCGACCATTCCTCACTAGATCCTGGCCTCAGCCGCGTGATGCTGGCGCGCAATCTGGAGGCGTGGCTGCGAGACGGCGCGCTCAACAAACACGGGGTGATCGGTGAACGGCTGTCCCCGCGCGGCTCGGATGGCGGGCGCAGCGGCTATATCAACTGCGGCCATCCCTACTGGGGGATGCAGAGCTTTCTGTGTCTGGCCTTTGCGCCGCAGCATCCGTTCTGGTCAGCTCCTCCCCAACCCCTCCCGGTGGATACGGGTGAGTTTGTGGAAGCCCGGCAAGGGCCTGGATTTGTCTTTCAAGGTCTACAGCCGGGCGGCGAGGTGCGGCTCTTTAACCTGCGTAACCTGAATCACGACGGCAACGCGCTCTATGAAAAGTTTGTCTACAGCACAGCTTTCCCCTGTAATGCACTCTCTCCCGGCCATCAAACGTTGTGGGACACGCAGTTCGGGCTGCGCCTTGCCGATGGTACCCAACTAGCGCCGTCCGACATTGCGGAGGTTGACGTCAACGACGGGCGGGAACTGCACCTGATCTGGCGTTTTGACGGCGCTACCTTTGCGGTCGTTGTCCACACGACGCTGCGGATCGACGGGGAATGGTACGAGACAGAACACCAGATCGAGACACAGGGCGAGATTCCACCGGGCGCATTGTGGCTGGAAGGGGGTTTTGCGCTGGGCCTGGCGCAGGATGAGACGGTTGAGTGTCATGTCGACGGGCTGCAGGGGGTTGCCGAGCGCGGCGACCGGCGAGCGATCATCACCCAGTGTATTCGGGGGTGGGATCAGATTCACACCTGCTCCAGCCGCGAGCCCCACTCATTTCGCTTTGGCGTGGCATCGCCCGATGCGGCGCAGCCCAATATCCTCTATGGCGAATCCCTGCACTATGTGTTGAGCAGCCCGGTTCAGGGCGGGCGTGCTGTTTTGGCGGCGCGCCATGCCGCCGGTCTGGACGGCACGGCCCTGCGTGCCCGTACCTGATAGACCAGCCCCTGTGCCGGTTGGCTATTCGACGCCGCTGAGCGAGAGCGTGTCGGCAAAGTGACAGGCAGCGTAATGGCCGGGCGCAACCTCCACAAGCGGCGGCTCCTCTACGGAGCACACATCGGATGCATAGCGGCAGCGGGGGTGGAAGTAACAGCCGCTGGGCGGATTGGCTGGGCTGGGCACTTCACCCTCCAGCACAATCCGCTCGCGCTTGGTCAGCGGGTCGGGCCGCCGCACCGACGAGAGCAGCGCTTCGGTGTAGGGGTGCTTGGGGTTGAAGAAAAGCTCCTCGTTGGGGGCCATCTCCACCAGTTTGCCCACATACATGACGACCACATAGTCGCTGATATGCTGCACCACGCTCAGGTCATGGGCGATAAACAGATAGGAGAGGCCCAGTTGTTCCTGAAGCTCTTGCAGCAGGTTAAGCGTTTGCGCCTGGATGGACACATCCAACGCCGAGACCGGCTCATCGGCCACGACCAACTGCGGGTTGAGCGCTAGGGCGCGGGCGATGCCGATGCGCTGGCGCTGCCCTCCGCTGAAAGCGTGGGGATAGCGTCGCATATATTCAGGGCGCAGCCCAACCATGCGTAGCAGACTGGCGACCCGATCTTCGACCGCTTTGCCATTGGCGACCTTGTTAATCACCAACGGCTCGCCCACGATGTCCAGCAGCGTCATGCGCGGGTTGAGCGAGGAGAACGGGTCTTGAAAGATCATCTGCATGTTCAGCCGCACATGCTGGAGTTGCTCCTTCGACGCTTGCGCCACGTCGACCCGCCCCAACTCCTTGTCATGGAAGATCACTTCGCCGCTGGTGGGGCGGACGGCGCGCAGGATGCAGCGTCCCGTAGTGGTCTTGCCGCAGCCGCTCTCGCCGACCAGGCTGACGGTTGTGCCTTCGGGAACGGTAAAGCTGACGCCGTCGACGGCCTTGACCTGCCCGACCGTGCGCCGCATAAACCCTTTGACGATGGGGAAATGTTTGCGTAAGTTGCGAACTTCTAATATTGGCTTTTGATACCCATTGGCTTCAGTCATTTGTTCACCTTGTGCTACCTGGTCCTTGGTAAAAGGACGTCGCGCCGGGGTTTGATCCTGGCTGTGCGCGGACTACGCCTCCAGGGAGAGGGTGGCTTTGCTGCGGCTGTCCATCTCCGCTTGGGGCACGCCATCCGTATACAGCACGCAATTCACGAGATGCCCGCTGCCTGTATCCACTGTGGGGGGATCGACGACATCACACACCCCAGGGATGGCGCTTGGACAGCGCGGATGGAACGGGCAGCCTACCGGGATATTATAGGGCGCAGGAACCATCCCTTCGATGGCTTCCAGACGATTCTTGCGGTCGCGCGAAATCTGCGGGATCGAGCGCAGCAGCGCTTTGGTGTAGGGGTGCTTTGCGTCGTGGAACAGGGCTTCGACGGGGGCACGCTCCACAATGCGCCCGAGGTACATCACGATCACCTCTTGCGCCATTTCGGCGATCACCCCTAAATCATGGGTAATGAACATGATCGCCATCCCCAGGTCTTGCTGCAGGTCCTGCATCAAACGCAAAATCTGCGTTTCGGTGGTCACGTCGAGCGCGGTGGTCGGCTCATCGGCGATCACCAGGTTAGGACGGCAGACCAGCGCACGCGCGATCATGGCGCGCTGGCGCATCCCGCCCGATAACTCCCAGGGGTAGCGACCAAGGATATCTCTGGCGCGCGGCAGCCCACAGCGACTCAACATCTCCACGGCGATCTGCTCCGCCGCTTGCTTGTCCACCTCTAGATGCAGGCGAATCCCTTCCATGATCTGGTTGCCGACGGTGTGAACCGGCGAAAAGGAGGTCATGGGCTCCTGAAAGATGAGCGAGATCTCGTTGCCACGAATGGCGCGAATCTGTTTGCCCTGCGCATCGAGGGCGGCAAGGTCGAGGATCTCTGCGTTCTGCCCGGCGATGGTCTGGGATGGCTCTTTACCTAACGGCTTGTGGAACAGGATTTGACCGTCGACAATGCGACCCGGCTTTTCCAGGCGCAGGATGGAACGGCCTGTGACGCTTTTGCCGCAGCCGCTTTCCCCCACAACGCCCAACGTCTGCCCCTGTTTGATCTCAAAGTCCACGCCGTCTACAGCGCGCACCGTCCCTTCATCCAAAAAGAAGTAGGTTTTTAGATCGCGGACTTCCAGCAGCACATCCTGGGCGCGCCCTGTCGGGGTGTTTGCTTCCATCATGTCAACCTCTCTTAACTCGCATACGGATCGGCGGCATCGCGCAGGCCGTCACCCACAAAGTTGAACGCCAGTACCGCCAGCACGACGAACAAGCCAGGGATGAGCAGCCAGGGTGCGTTCGCAACGGACCGGAAGTTTTGCGCCTCTTGCAGCAGCACGCCCCAACTGATGGCCGGGGGCCGCATCCCGATCCCCAGGAAACTCAGCGATGTTTCCGCCAGGATCATACCTGGCACGGCCAGCGTCAAGGAGGCGATGAGATGGCTCAGGAATGAGGGGACCAGGTGACGCCAGATGATGCGCATGTCGGTGGCGTTCATCAGTTGCGCCGCCATCACAAAATCCTCTTCGCGCAGCGATATAAACTTGCCGCGCACGACCCGCGCCAGCCCGCTCCAGCCGATCACCGACAGGATCACGGTGATGCCGAAATAGGTCTTGACCGGCGACCAATCGGGCGGCAGCGCGGCGCTCAGACCCATCCAGAGGGGGATGGTGGGAATGGCGATCAGCAACTCGATCATGCGCTGCACAATGATATCCACTGTGCCGCCATAGTAGCCTGAGATGCCGCCGATCAAGATCCCCAAGATCATGCTCAGGAAGACGCCGACCAGACCGATGGAGAGCGAGATGCGCGCGCCGTACACGATCCGCGAGAAGAGATCGCGGCCCATGCGGTCCGCGCCGAGCAGGTAGAGGGGTTCGTCGGCCTCGATGCCAAAGAGGTGGAGATCGGACGGAAAGATGCCCCACAGCTTATAGGGGGTTCCCCGCACCAAGAAGCGGATCGGGTACTTCACCGTTTCATCCGGCACAAAGGTCAAGGCAAAGGTTTCGAGGTCCCGCTCTTTGGTATAGCCATAGACGAACGGGCGGAGGTGAAACCCATCCTCGTCGACGAAGCGAATCTGGCGCGGCGGCGCATAGGTAAAATCCTGATAGAAGGTGTTGGGGTCGTGCGTGGCGACGAACTCGCAGAAGGCGGCGATCAGATAGAGGATGACCAGCACGCCAATACTGAGGATCGCCATGCGGTGTTTGCGGAAACGCCACCACATCAACTGCCACTGCGAAGCCATGTAGATGTCTTCGGTCGCGGCCCCCTCTACAACGACGGTTGGAGCGACCTGCTCCTCGCTGGGCGGCGCAAGGACCCGTTCAGTTTGTTCGACAGTCATTGTGTTACCCTTTACCTGTACAAGCACCTAACGCGGATAGTGCAGATATCGTCTGCCACATGCTTAGGCGGTTTCTCTATCAAAGCGAATCCTCGGATCAAGCCAGGCCAACAGGATGTCCGAGATGAGTGTGCCGATGACCGTCAAAACACTCAACATCATGATGAAACTGCCCGCCAGGTACATATCCTGATTTAACAGAGCATTGAGGAGTAGCGGCCCCGTCATGGGCAGGCCAAGCACCACCGCCACAATGATCGAACCGGAGACCAGTTGGGGGAGGTACCAGCCAATGGTGCTGATAAAGGGGTTGATGGCGATCCGTACGGGATATTTGAAGAGCAGATGCCATTCGGAGAGGCCATTGGCGCGCGCGCTGACCACATACGGTTTGTTGAGTTCGTCCAGCAGGTTAGCGCGCAAGGTTCGGATCAGCCCTGCGGTCCCTCCTGTGCCCAGCACGATTACAGGGACCCACATATGCTTCATCATGTCCATGAACTTGGCAAAACTCCAGGGGGCCTCAATGTACTCCTGTGAAAACAGCCCCGTCAGCGCGATGCCCCAGCGGTCAAACGCAACCCAAAGCAGCACCAGCGCGATCATAAAGTTGGGCAACCCCAACCCAATGAACGAGAAGGCCGTAAAGAAATAATCGCCGAGCGAGTACTGCCGGACAGCCGAATAGATGCCAATCGGGAAGGCCATGAGCCAGATAAAGATGATCGTCAAGAACGAAAGGACAAAGGTAAGCGTAAGCCTTTCCCAGATGAGGCTGGAGACGGGACGGTTCCACTCAAACGAGATGCCCATGTCTCCCTGCAGCAGACGCCAGATCCATTTGACATAGCGGACGGCAAGTGGTTGATCCAGGCCGTACAACTGGCGCATGGCTGCGATCTGATCCTGGCTTGCCTGCGTCCCGGTCGATGCCAGCGTCGCCATGTACGCCGTCATATAGTCGCCTGGCGGCAGCTCGATGATCATAAAGCTGATCAACGAGATGACGAACAGCGTCGGGATCATATAGAGCAAGCGGCGGAGAATATAACTAAGCATGGGGCGTTCTCCCTCTAGGATTGCTGCAAGAACCAGGTCCAGGGGTTGGCGTTGCCCGGCGCCAGGTTCACCGTTCCAAGCACAAAATTCTCCGGCACGTTGCGGAAATTGTTCTTGACGACAACCGGGGCGTCTCCGGCGAGGACTGTCCCCACCGACCACAGGTTCTCTGCGTTGATACGCATCATCTCCATGGCTGTCTCAAATCGCTCGTCTTCATCCGGCGTGGATTTCGCCAGTTCGTAGAGTTCGATCAGCCGGAGCAGGTCGCCTTCGGGTTCGATGCCCTGCGCGCCGCCGCTCTGATACCAAAGCCCAGAGAGCGGGGCCATGCGCGAGATCGTGCCATAGGGCATCACCCACCACGGGTAGAGCAAGAACTGGGGATAGATCATCTCGGCGTTGCCCCACACGGCAATGGCGAGTTCGTTGGCCTCCAGCTTTTCGTAATGGACCGAACGCTCCTCTACATCGACCACCGTTTGAATCCCGACGGCATCCCAGTAGGTCTTGACCATCTCGGTCGGGTCGCTGGCGTAGTTGTTCGGGTGGGAGATGGTGATCGTGAGCGGGCCGTCGCCGTCCGGGCGCAGGCGGAAGCCGTCAGCGTTGCGCTCGGTCAACCCCAGTTCGTCGAGAATTTGATTGGCGCGTTCCGGGTCATATTCTGTGTAAGCGGTTTCCCACTCCTCATTGTAGCCGCGGCTCTGCGGGATCAGGGTGGGCTGGCGTGGGGTCCCCAACCCCAGGAAGGCGACTTCATTGATCTCCTCCCGGTTGATGGCGAGCGAGAGGGCGCGGCGAAAGTCCAGGTTGCGGATAAACTCAGCCGTCACGGGGTCCGCGTCATAGTTCTGGTTGAAGTAGATCGTGTGCGTTGTCCCGGCTGTGCCCGGCCACAGGAATACCCGGTAGTCGCCGGTTTCTCTGCTTTCCATGTAGAGCGGCAGATCGTTGACGTTGAGATGCCGCTGCTGCATGTCGAGCTCACCGGCCACGGCCTTCAACGTCACCAGTTCCAGGTTCTGTACCAATTCATGGACAACACGGTCGATGTAGGGCAACTGATTGCCTGCTTCGTCCACCTTCCAATAGTAGGGGTTCCGTTCTGCAGGCCACTGCGCCCCGGTGGGATCACCGGCTGTCAGCCACGGGTGGAGAACGGGCAGTTCCGCGTTGTTGACCCAGGAGTTTCGATCCTGGAAGAGTTGATACCACGCATCAAAGCCGGATTCGCTCACCAGGGCGTTAAGTTCGTTCTCGTCCGCATAGGCTGGATGGAACTGCTGGAGATAGTGCTTCGGCGCATAGGGCACCAGATTTCCCATCTGGAGTACGAACGTTCCATAGGGGTTGGAGAACGAAATTTTGACCGTGTAATCGTCAACCTTTTCCATTTGGCCGAACTCGTCGCCCAGTTTCATCAGCACATCTTGAACCGGCGTAAGCTCCTCGTTCAACTGCATGTCCTCGTACCAAAACATAAAGTCATCGGCAGTGAACGGCTCCCCGTCGGACCAGCGCATCCCGCTGCGTAAGT
>CAZYQJ010000213.1:0-8120 GCA_964649925.1 uncultured Litorilinea sp. | reverse complement strand
CCATTTCGTTTCAAATCTCGTTGAATTACAACCCACAGAGTATAGCATAGCTGCATTTCCCACGCCAAATCGCCAAACACACAAGTAGCGCATCGGTTCTAACAGCTATCCATGCGCTCATTGGCGATTTTGTGCGCGCCGCATTGGGGACTATAATGAAAACGTCTGGCATGTGAAAGTCTGAACAACAGTCCGAACCACAAGAGGTTGGCGGCAGCGCATAGCAATCGGCACTTATTCGTTTATTCTCCGTGGTCTTCGTCCGCTTGCCAGCCACACCTCTTGAGAAAGGCGCGATCCTCATCCGTCAACGGGAGCTTAGACAGAAGTTCAGGGCGGCGCGCCCATGTCTGCAACAGCGCTTGTTGGCGACGCCATATCGCGATATGTCCATGATGCCCACTCAACAGCACCTCTGGGACTGCTTCCCCCCGAAAGACAGGTGGACGCGTGTACTGGGGGCCTTCCAACAGCCCTTGCAACCCAGGAGAATGACTGTCATGATACGCACCCAGCGCATGGCCCAACGCGCCGGGGATCATTCGGGTGACGGCATCTACGATGATCATGGCTGCTAGTTCGCCGCCGCTGATCACATAGTCGCCAATACTGATCTCGTCGGTCACCACCTGCGTGCGCACGCGTTCATCCACGCCTTCATAGCGCCCGCAGATGAGCGCCAGCCGCGAGTAGCCGCTCAGTTCGGCCACCACCGATTGGGTGAGGAGCCTGCCCTGGGGAGTCAACAAGATGACCGGCGTATCGTCCGGCAAGTCGACCGGATGATCCGGGTCCCAAGGCGGCAGTTCAGTCAAAGCGTCTTCTGCAGGAAGCGTCCATTCGGGCGGGTGTGACAAGACCGTCTCGACAGCGCGAATGATCGGTTCAGGCTTCATAACCATACCGCCGCCACCGCCGTAGGGCGCATCGTCACAAATATGATGGCGATCCGTCGTATATCTACGGATGTCGTGGAGGGCAATACTGATCAGCCTGTGCTCTTGCGCCCGCTTGATAATGCTTTCGGAAAATACGCCCGAAAACATCTGCGGGAAGAGAGTGAATACGTCGAAATGGACGACCGCTGAAGGGTTGGGAATGGCGAGACTCTCTGAACTCATTCAACATCCTCAGATTGTACGGCTGCGTAACCGGCTGCTCGACCTGTCGTTTCTGCGCCAAGCAGGTTCACCTGTCATCCAGCAAGATAGCATTGTATCACAGGACGACGAAGCGGAGGTCGCAGAGGGGTACAACCCCTTCTCGCCGTCTGACCTATCGCCCTTGCACCCGCGCCGCTTCCCCTTTACCGCCCGGTTAAGCGTGCTGGGACTGGTGGCCCTGGCCCTCTGGTGGGGGTGGCCGCGCGGCGATGATCCACGGCTCACGCTCGCCTCGGACCCGACAGACGACACACGCAGCCAGCCCACGTCGCTGGCCGTGGTCAACCCGGCCAATCTCAACCGCAGCGATCCACCCCCCGACGACAGCGCCCAGCCCCCGGCAGATCCAACCCAGCAAGCGGACTGGTTCAACAGCATCGTCGTGGTGACGCCCACGTCGCCAATGCTCACCTCTATGCCGACGACCCCGGCAACGATGGCCCCGCGCGGCGCAGCAGCCCTAGTGGGCAGCCTGCCCACGACCGCAGCCGCTACTGAGTTGACCATTGCGTCCGATACGCCGATCAGCAGCACCGACCCGCTCGCCGGAGAACTGGCCGGGCTGGATTCACAGGGCGACGAGCCGATCCTTGTGCAAGCGATGGAGATCGAATCAAAATCGCCCGTCGAGGAAGGCGGAATCCAGACCGAGATTGTGCTGCTGCCTACGGCCACGCCCACACATACGCCGCTGCCTGACCTGAACGCGGAACTCAACATCCCCAAGGTCGAGATTGTGCCTGCCTTGGGACTGAAAGTCACGCCCACCCCGGAACCGCCGACCCCCACGCCGGAACCGGTCTTTACCCCCACGGCGACACCGGCCCCAGTAGGACCGGGACGGCTGTGGTCTACTTTCCAGCCCAAACCTGCGCCAGAAAGCGATCACTTCTGGATCGGCAATCCATTTGCCGACTTTGCCTCCAACCGCTTTGCCAGCCCCAGCTATCAGTTTGGCTCCACTGCAGG
Source organism: uncultured Litorilinea sp. (assembly GCA_964649925.1). GTDB lineage: Bacteria > Chloroflexota > Anaerolineae > Caldilineales > Caldilineaceae > QEUY01. Next base: position 5,988 of record CAZYQJ010000213.1, on the reverse strand, counting down.
CAACCGCTACCGCCCGCATCATGGCGTGGACATCTCCAACCCGCAGGGCACACCCGTTCAGGCTGCCGTTTCGGGAGAAGTCGTACATGCCGGGCCGGATGACCCCGATGTACTTGGCCCCTACCCCAACTTCTATGGGCAGGCTGTGGTCATCCGGCTGGATCAACGGCTGCCCGTGGCCGGGGGAGAACTTGACGTCTATCTCCTCTATGGGCATCTGAGTGAAGTGCGTGTGACGGTGGGCCAGATCATTCACCCCGAAGACGTGGTAGGGCTGGTCGGCATGACCGGCATCGCCATCGGCCCCCATCTTCATGTCGAAGTCCGGCTGGGTGAAAACACCTACGACCACAGCGTCAATCCCTATCTGTGGATGAAACCGGCGGACGGCAACGGTGCGGTCGCGGTGCGGGTCCTGACCAAGGATGGCCGCACCTGGGCAGGTGCAAAGGTCAGCATCGCCCGCTTCGAAGGGGGCCAGGCCGTTTGGGCGCGCCAGGTCGAGACCTATCTCGATGCGGAGAAGATCGGGCCGGACCCGGCCTGGGGCGAGAACGGGGCGATGGGCGACGTGCCTGCTGGTCATTACTACCTGATCGGCACGGTCAACGGCGAAAGCTTCCGCGCCGAGTTTGAGGTGTTCCCCGGGCAAACTACCTTTGTCGAAATTCGCACCAATCAATGAGCAGCGCAGCAGACAACGCCCCACAGGTCGTCATCTACACGGATGGCGGCTGTATCGGCAACCCAGGGCCGGGCGGATGGGCCGCCATCCTGCGCTACCAAGGCCATGAGAAGGAACTGACGGGCCGCTTTCGCCAGACGACCAACAACCGTATGGAACTGCGCGCCGCCATCGAAGGCCTGGATGCCTTGAAACGCCCCTGCGCCGTGACGATCTACACCGACAGTTCCTATCTACGCGATGGTATTACCAAGTGGGTCCACGGCTGGCAGCGCAACGGCTGGAAAACGGCCAGCAAAAAGCCGGTGAAGAATCAAGACCTCTGGCAGCGGCTTTTGCAGGCAATGGCGCGCCACGCACCGGCAGGCGGCGTCGAATGGCATTGGACGCGCGGCCATGCGGGCGATCCAGCCAATGAACGGGCGGATACGCTCGCCAACGAGGCGGCCCGCAGCGTCGGACCCGACGACCCCGTCGATCTTCCCTAGGTTCTCGGCCTGCAATGTTGCGCACAGTTCTTGGGCGCGGCTAGGCAGGCGGTTCGGCTAAATCCGCGGCGACCAGCCCCGGCAAGACCGTCAGCCCATAGCGGCGCACCTGCCGCCCATGACGCACCCCGATCAGGCCCGATTCCATGTCCGGCTGGCTCCATTTGCCGCCATAGCGAACAAATCCCGCGATCTCCCACAGCCACAACACCATCCACGCCAGCCAGAATGGCAGCCAATAGCCGACGACCAGAAAGGCGGTATAGTGGCGCGCCGGGTTAGCGTCGTCAATCAGCCGGTGGCGAAAGCCTGCAGTCCCAAGTTGTATGGGGGGATTGCCCGCCATTTGGCGCAGAAAGCGCACAGGCCGCACCAAGTCGTGCAGCCGGATAAAGGCATAGTCTTCGCCCAGTTGACGAATGGCTTCGTCCGTGGACAGATGCCCGCTGTAGGTTTGGTTTGCCAGCCGCGCGATAGCAGCCAGAAAACCGTCTATCCCCTCCAATGGACTTGGGCCGCCCGGCTGCAATGGAGTCTGCGGGGACGGCCCAAGCCCTTCCGACGTCGGTTGGTGTGTCATACGCTCCGGCCTGGTGAGGATGGTGTAGGCGACAATGAGACCGGGGCGTATGGCACTCTATGCTACACGCTGTGGGAGGAAGGCAGGTTGCCTAACTCCTTCCAACGTTCAGCAGCTCCTGTACGGAAGAATGCCGGGTCAAAGTCGGCCAGGAACTCCCAGCCCTCTGTCGCCAGACCTTCCTGCACCTCATCAGTGAGGTCGAATTCCAGCACACGCCCATCGGTGCGCACTTCGAAATGAAGTATATCGTCCCTGCCGTCGTCGATCACCTCGATGACGCAAGGACGGTCGGTCCCCATCGGCTTACTAAAGTATGCCGCCGAACAGCGCGCGCAAAATGTTAATGCTGCGTCACATAATCCACGGTCCATGATAATACGCATCGCGCTCTCCTTCTGGTGAGCCTCACTCCGTTGTGAGGAAACCCGATGGTCGCCTCCTTGATCTGCGGCTATGTCTCTCTGTGGGCACGAACCATTAGTTATCCTTAGTATAGAGGATACAGCGGTGTCTGTCATGGGACATTCGTCCCTATTTCACAGGGATAGATAGAGCAATTCGCCGAGATCCAGCAGGTTGATCGCGCTGCGGATGTCTGGACCGGGATGAGCTAGTGGCGGAAATGGCGTGCGCCGGTCAACACCATCACCATCCCCAGGTTGTTCACCGCTGCAACGACCTCGTCGTCACGCACGGACCCGCCCGGCTGCACGACCGCAGTAATGCCATATTTGGCCGCCTGCTCAATCCCATCGGGGAACGGGAAGAAAGCATCAGAGGCCATCACCGCCCCGCGCGAGCGGTCGCCTGCTTTGTGACCGGCCAGCATGACCGAATCGACGCGGCTCATCTGCCCGGCCCCGATCCCCACGGTGGCACGGTCGCGCGCAAAGACGATGGCGTTGCTCTTGACCCAACGCGCCACCCGCCACGCAAAGGCCAGATCCGCCAGTTGGGCCGGTGTGGGCTGGCGTTGGCTCACCACCTGCCAGCCATCAGGGTTCATGTCGTCCTGGCTGGTATCCAACTCCTGCACCAAGACCCCGCCATAGATGCTGCGCAAGCTGAACGGGCGCAGCGCCACGCCGGTCGGCTGTACGATTCGCAAATTCTTCTTTTTCTGAAGCAGCGCCAGCGCGTCTGGGTCATAGCCAGGCGCGGCGACCACCTCGACAAACAGCTTCGAGAGGCGCTCGGCAGTCGCCACATCCAGCGGGCGGTTGGCGGAAACAATGCTGCCAAACGCGCTCACCGGATCGCTCGCCAATGCCTTCTCATAGGCCTCTGCCAGTGTGTCGGCGCTTGCCAGCCCGCAGGGGTTGCCGTGCTTGATGATCGAAATCGTGGGGTCGGGGAAATCTTGGGCAGACTGCCAGCTACCGTCCAGGTCGAGCCAGTTATTATAGCTCATCTCCTTGCCGTGGATCACAGCAAACGGCATGGACTCGCCGCCATAGGTATAGAGACCGCCCTTTTGGTGCGGGTTCTCGCCATAGCGGTTCACCTGCGCCAGTTGCAGGTCGAGTTGCAGCCGGGCAGGCATCCCTGCGTCTTCAGCCTCCTCGATCTGGCCGGTCAGGTAGGCGGCAATGGCCGTGTCATACTCTGCCGTGTGGCGAAACGCCTTGAGCGCCAGTTGCTTGCGCTGTGTAAAGCTTGTGCCGCCGCTCGCCACCGATGCCGCCACCGTGGCGTAATCCGCCGGGTCACAGACCACCGTCACCGATTCGTGGTTTTTGGCCGCGGCGCGCAGCAGCGCCACCCCGCCAATATCGATCTCCTCGATAGCTGTCGCCAGCGTCACATTCGGTTGGGCCACGGTCGCCTGGAAGGGATAGAGGTTGACGACCACAAGATCGATGGGCGTGATCTGGTGGCGGTCCAGTTCCTCCAGATGCAAGGCGGTACGCCGGGCCAGAATCCCGCCATGAATCGCGGGGTGGAGGGTTTTCACCCGGCCCCCCAAGATTTCGGGAAAACCGGTCACATCCTCGACCGCGACGACAGGCAGACCGGCTTCGGCCAGGGTGCGCGCCGTCCCGCCGCTGGCGACCAGTTCAACCCCGGCTGCGTCCAGTTGGCGTGCAAACTCCACTAACCCGGTCTTATCAGAGACAGACAGCAACGCTCGCGTGGTGGGCATCGTTTTTTCCTTTCCTTATGCCTTGAACTTGACACCGCATGCGGCGCCCCAATTGAAAAGGCAGCCGTTCCCCGCGAGAAGGTACGGCTGCCCAGCCCAGGCGCACGACTGATAGCATCTCTGCCGGTACTTCTTCCCCGTGGTTGATTCCACGCCCCTGCATACAGGTCTCTATACCCTCTGCGCTTCGCAAGGGGTATAGAAGAAAATGGGCAGGCGCCAGTCAAAGTCCGGCTGTTTGGTTTATGCCACGCCAGTATAGGAGAGCAATCGGCTGCTGTCAAACCCCGGCGGCCTTGGCGACTCGTTCATCCACCAGCGCTTCAAGCGGAACCATGGGTGGGCCTGTCCCGTTGAGGCCGATCAACCATTGGCGTTCGCTCCCCAAGAGCCGGTAGAAAGCGTCAAAGATGGTGGACAGCGCGGGCGACTGGTGATACATCCGCCACATCGATTCGATACACGCCCCATAGAGCGACAACGGGGGAATCTTCGACAATACCGGCAACATGTCAAGCCGCAGAGCGGCATAGCGCGCGCGCAAACGCGCAAAGAGCGCTTCTGTGCTGTTGACCAGTTGATCCTCCACACGGTGCCCCATCAGGCTGTTGAGCGCTAGGATTGGGGCGAGCGATTCGACGATGAACAACGTGAACGGTTCAGGCTCGGTCACACGCACGACGGTACACAGGCCACCAAAGCTGTAGAAATCAAGTTGCTTGCCCACTCGATCCACGATGGAGATGCGACCAGGGCAGACTTGCGAAGGCCGTGCAAACTGAGCATCACGGTGCAGCGCCACAGGCCCTAGCGCGCCGCGCTCATCCGCCAGCAACAGGGTCAGCCCTTCCGGGTCATAGTGTGCAGCGGTAGGCTTGCGACGCATGGCGACCAACAGCAGACGTCCTCCAGGGCTGCCCGGATGCAATGGCTCGAGCAAGTCATATCCCCAGTTCGCCATGTACTTGATCAACTGGCGAAGTTCAGTGTCAGTCATACTTTTAACGGTCTTTTAGTGGTCTATCATAGACAGCCACGAAGGCTAGATTCTCAGAAATAAACATGACCGGCACCTCCTTCCCTGGCGTGTTGCATGCCGCTAGCGGCTAGGGAGAAGCAATGCCGGTCATCTCGAGACTATCTTACCACAAACCACCGCAAAAGTATAGACTAACGCTTAGGTTCCCTTATTATTTTAAGGCATTCCCAGGTGGGCATGGCTGCCATGCCACAGCGCAGCGGGCACGGCGCGAAAGGTCAAGAGCGGATCATACGATGCCCATCAAGGCGACTTCACGCACACCTGCCTCCGTGTAGCTGAGGATAACCTCGGGCACGCGCAGCCGGGGGTCGGTCTCGTAAAGCTGGCGCACCGTGTCAAAATCCGGGACATCCCCGTAGGTCAAGTCGGCTAGCTGGTCAAGAAAGCGCAGGTCGTCGGCGGATATAGCGTTATCCTCGCCCTCGGCGAGTCCCCAGCTATCCCACGGTAAAAGCTCCACCTTGTTGAGCGATGCCACATCACGCACAAAATCCCCGCGCACAAACCACAGCCCACGCATGTCAAAGATGCCAAAGTGGTCAGGGTCGGCTTCGCCGCGCCTGCACATCTGCCAGGCGCGCCCCCCCACGATAAACTGGTCGCGCGGTACATCCAACGGGTCAAACTGGATGGAGAGCTTTTCGCATTGCAACTCGTCAAGCTGGGCATCGACCAGGATCCAACGCTGCTGTGCCTCATTCCAATACTCACAGACCCAGTGATCGACGTACTCATTGGGCGTGAAATAGCGGCCAAAGCCACAGCGCGCACGCGCAGGCACGCCTTGATGGCGCAGCATGGCCGTGAGCAGGGTCGAGAAGTCGCGGCAGTTGCCGACCAGCCGCCGCTCCGGGGGTCGCGCCTGGGTCAATGGGCTGGGATCACGCGCCAGCAATCGGTCTAGCTGGCGCGTGACCACACGCAGTTGAACCTCTTCACGGCGTTCAGGCGCAAGCTGCACCCCGTACTGATCAGCCCAAAAGATGTGGATCATCAGCCCCTGCACCGTGCGGCGCAGCTGATCGATCGAACGGGGCAGACCCTTGA
>CAZYQJ010000212.1:0-8132 GCA_964649925.1 uncultured Litorilinea sp. | reverse complement strand
CCCCTGTGGTTCACACGCCGACCAACACGGCTGAAGTCGCAGCCGACGATTGAGGGGGAAGAAGATGAGTACGGTTCCGAGATGGGCATCGGGCGACGTTGACTCTGGCGGCATCCGCATCCACTATCACCGGACGGGAGGGAACAAGCCGCCGGTGGTGTTGGCGCACGGCATCACGGACAGCGGTCTTTGTTGGAGCCGGTTGGCGCACACGCTAGAGGCCGATTACGACCTGATCATGGTCGATGCGCGCGGCCACGGCGATTCGGACAAACCGCAAGCAGGCTATAGCCCGAAGGATCATGCGGGCGATCTGGCGGCAGTGATACAGCAGTTGGGGCTGGAGCGTCCGGTGATCATTGGCCATTCGATGGGCGCAGGCAGTACAGCCGAACTCCTGGCGACGTATCCGGGGCTAGCGGCAGGCGCGGTCTTGGAGGATCCGCCGTGGCGGCTGCCGAGCCAGGAGGCGGAACACGCGATTGACCGCTCGGATTGGGCAGAGCGGATTGCGAAACGCCAGTCAATGAGCCATGCGCAAGTGCTGGCCGAGGGGCGCGCCGATAATCCGCTGTGGGCGGAGGAGGAGTTCCCGGCTTGGGTGGATGCCAAATTCAAGGTCAGCCCCAGAGTGGTGGAATATGTCGGCAGTGGGCGTGTGCGGACACCGTGGGCTGACCTGATTCCCCGGTTTGCCGAGCCAGTGCTGTTGGTGCGCGGCGATCCGGAGCGTGGCGGCATTGTGGGGCCGGAAGTGGCCGACAAGGCGATTCGCCTCAACCCATTGGTCACGGTAGTGCACCTGCCTGGTGCGGGGCATAACATCCGGCGCGAGCAGTTTGAGGGGTTTGTCGCCGCAGTACGCAGTTTTTTGGAGACGACGTTGGCGCGATAGAGTCAGGTCTGATGCATCCGGTCAAAGGCTAACCAGGCCGCGCCGCTCAGCACAGCATCGACGCCAAGTTCGGCCCGGCGCAGGTGTACGCGCGCCGGGCCGGGCATGGGGTTGGCGCGCAACGCATCCTCCAGATGACGCCACCAAAGATCACCGATCTCGGGGACGCCGCCGCCGATGACGACCATCTCCGGGTCGAGGACATTGAGCACACCCCCCAGGGCTGTGCCGAGTATGGTCGCGCCTTCGGCAATGGCGTGTTGGGCGTGACCGTCGCCGTAGCGAGCTAACTCAGCGACCTTCTGTAGATCGAGTTGGTCACGGCGGTTGCTCAGTTCCCGGTAACGCTGCACCATCGCCGGACCGCTGGTATAGGCTTCCAGATGACCGGTAGCCCCGCAACTGCAGCGTCGCGTGCCGTTGATGTCGATGACGAGGTGACAGATTTCCCCTGCACTCCACGTTGACCCGCGCCAGATTTCACCCTGACGAACGACCGCTCCGCCGATGCCGGTCCCTACGGCCAGGTATAGGACTTCCTCAAAGCCTTGTCCGGCTCCATAGTGATGTTCGCCCAGGGCGAGGGCGTTAACGTCATTGTCGACAAATGTCTCAAGCCCCAGCCCGCGGCGTACTTCCTCTGATAGATGCAGCCCTGACCACCCGGGCAGGTTGGCGGAGGCATAGGTGATCGCGCCTAGATCGGCGTTCACCTGGCCTGCGCTGCCGATGCCGATGGCGACGACGCACAATTCGAAGCGAGATGCCTTTTCCTGCAGGGCTTTGCCTGCCTCGATCACGCTCTGTAGGATCGCGGGTGCGCCCAGGTCTGGGCGTGTGGCGAGCACCTGTTTTTGCACTACACTGCCGTGACGGTTGACAAGTCCGGCTGCGATTTTGGTGCCGCCAATATCAATGGCGAGCACATATTCATTGTTTTCGTTGTTGGGCGGGTGCGTCGGTGTCATTGGTTGCGATGCACTCTGTCGGTTGGGATGAGTCTTTATTCTGCCAATATACGTTCTTTGGTGTGTGCGCCCAAATTGTGATGTGCCGGAAACCTGCCAAAGCGGTGTTTCTGGATCACTCAGGTTCCCCTGTGTAGCGGCCCAGGTAGTCGAGTTGGTGGGCAATGTAGAGTAGTTCGCCACGTTCAATCTGGCTGTGGCGGGCGGCAGCCCACGCCGCAAGCCGATCCGGGTCGAGACCTGGGGCGTTTTGTAAGGCCTGTTGCATCGTATGGATGATGAAGTGCAGGAAGTAGGCCTCATCGCCGGGATAGCCGTCTTCATGCGGAAAGACGACCCAGTCGGAACAGCCAGCGTCGAGGACGCGGATACCCGCTCTGGTGAGGTGGCCAAAAAGATGGCGTCCGGTGTGACTGTCGCCGGAAGGCTGGCCGTCGACTGTGCGCTGGTCCATGGTGGCATGGTAGCGTTCTTCAATCTGCGCGTCTAGCACAGGGTCCAGGGTAGGCTGGAGGAGGGTCGCGCCGTCAAAGTTGATGGTCAGGTAGACCAGCGCACCGGGACGCAGAACAGGCTTGAGCCGCGCCAGGGTGTTGGGCACGTCGACCAGGTCCATAAAGGCATTCGCGACCAGCAGATCGACTACCGGAGTAGAACCCGCGGCATCGAGGAAGTCAAAGAGGTCGCTGTGATAGGTGTAGACATCCAGGGCCGGAACGGCGGGCGCATCGATGCGGAAGGCGGCCAGTGGGACGATTGCGAACGGCGCATCGCCCACCGCGGCGCGTGTCGAGCCAAAGTAGCGTACTGCCCAATCGGCCAGCCTCAGGGCAGCCGTCTGGACATTCTCGACCTCGGCATCGAGGAGGGCATAGCGGCCTGCGGGCAACAGCCGGTTTTCCAGCATACGTTCGAGCATGGTTCCGATGCCTGCGCCGATCTCGAGCACCGTCAGCGGGCCGCTGGTTGGGGGAAGGTCGCGCAGAGCGGCGGCGAGGTGATCCCAGACGTGTTGGTTAAGGGCACGATCATCTACAGTGCGTTTGGCGGACAGGTAGCGGATGAAGCTGTATTCAGTGGGAGCAGGCATCGGTAGGGCCTTCCCGAATTGCTTCGCGTAGCCATGAAAGGGCGCGTGACATGGAATCATGCCAGGTGGAAGCCTGCTCATACCGGAGCCGGGCGTAATAGCCAAGCACGGCCAACAGGCTTCGATTGGCGGCAAAGCTGTGCATATGTAGCGACAGTGTAGTTGGGTCGTTTGGCTCGATTAAGTAACCGTGGATACCGGATGTAATGACTTCATGCGCCGCGCCGGAGGTGGAGGCAATGACAGGGAGCCCGTGCGCCATCGCCTCTAGGTAGGCAATGCCGAAGCCTTCATAGGAGGGCAGTGCAAACATATCTGCTGTATGATATTGTGCGCGCAGGCTGTCGTCATCAAGAGCGCCATGCCAGATCAGGTTGCTGCCGATGCCCAGGCTGCGGGCTAGGTTTCGCACCTGTGCGACATAGGATGGGTCTGTGCGGGTACTGCCGACGATGTGCAGACGCCAGGAATCGGGCGAGAGGGCGGCAAGTGCGCTCACAACATGGTGCAGCCCCTTGCGCGGGATGACGTTGCCCACGGTGAGCACCTGGAGCGGCCTGCGTGAGGCGCCGCGCCGCTGCAAAAGGCTCAAGACCGCGGCGCGCGCAGGCGGCTGGATGTGGTCGCCTGCGGGATAGGCGATGACATGGGGCAGGGCGCGGCCCAAGAGTGCTTCGGTCGTGGCGCGCGTGGTGCGGCTGTTGTAGATACAGCCATCCAGGGTCGCCAGGTAGGCACGCTCGACAGCACGATAGAGGGGCAGGAACGGTCGCGGGTGCGTTTCCTGGCTGCGGAGGTGATGAACGATGGCGATGATTGGGCAGGTGAGTTGGCGGCGCAAGATGCGGTTGAGCCAGAAGAGCGAGGGGTGGTTGAGTTCGTCTTGGATCAGGATGTCCAGCCGCGCGGCGGCAATACGGGCAGCGAAGGTCATGGCCAGGTTGTCGGTCAGGTGAGCGGGGTAGCTGCGCCACGGCAGGCTGAAGATCTCGACTTGATGACCAGCGGCGCGCAGTTCGCGCACCAGCATCCGGTCGTAGAGATAGCCGCCGGAGACGGTATCGAGGCTGCCGTAGATCAACAGGCCGATGCGCATGGGGTTTTGTTCTGGGGCGTTAGGCGCGCAAGGTCAGGCGGTAGGATGCCCACGCGATCTGATTCTCCCAGATGCGGACAATCATGGCGGTGAGGTTGGGAGCCTTGACCTGATCGGACAACTGGTGGGCGGCGATACGTGTGAAATGCTCGATGCTTGGGTTCAGACCGGCGAACTGGGGAAGGTCGTTGAGCGTCTTGTCGCGGTAGTCGTTGACCAGGGCATCGAGCGCTTGCTCCACCTGGACGATATCCACCAGATAGCCGTGCTGGTCAAGCGAGTCGCCTTCTAGCTGCAACTCAAGGACATAGTGATGGGAGTGGTGGTCGTTTTCTGCGCCCCAATCTCCGCCGATGAGAAAATGTTGGGCGATGAAGTCACGCTGTACCGCCAACGTATACATGGGGCTAGCTCCTTTTATCGCTGCGCGCCAGTCGATCCGGTGTGGACGGCTGGGCTAGTAGGTAAAGATGATCTGAACTACTTCATCCGGCTGTTGGTCGATCAGTTGATAGACTTCGGCGGCCTGGTGGATCGGCATGCGGTGCGTAATCAGGTCGCCGACCGGAATTCTCTGTAGTTGCTGCCAGGCGACGTCAAAGCGGCGCGTCTTGGTCCAGCGGTTTTGCAGTGAACCGTCGAGTGTGCTGACCTGGCTGCTGACGATCTGGACACGGTTGCGGTGAAACGGTCCGCCTAGCGGGAGCGTGACCGGCTTCTGACCGTACCATGAACCGACGACGATGCGCGTGCCGAAGCCTGAAATGTCTATGGCGGCGGCCAGCGCGTCCGGGTTGCTGGAGACCTCAATGATCAGGTCCGGGTCTAGGCGGGCAAGCATGGGCAGATCCTGCGCTGTGAGCATTTGGGTTGCGCCCAGGGAGCGAGCGACTCGCAGACGCTTCGCGTAGCCATCAATAGCTATCAGATCGGCCAGTGGAAATTGAGCCAATAATGCGGTTGTCAGCAGGCCCACGACACCCTGGCCAAAGATAACCACGCGCTCCCCCAGCAATGGCCGCGCGTCCATGAGCAGGTTGACCGCGGTTTCCATGTTGGGCAATAAAGCGGCTGATTCGAAGTCCAGCGCGGCCGGGATGGGCAGGAGTTCGCTCGCTTTGGCGAGAAAGTGGGTGGTATGCGGCTGGAACGCAAAGACCCGTTGATCCAGGAGGTGGGCGGGCGTGTCCGGGCCGCACGCAATGACCCTGCCGACCGCCGCATAGCCATAGGCGATTGGGTAGCGTACCGACTGCTCCAAGTGGGAGATGGTGGCGTCCGCGGTCATCCCGGGCGGGACTTGGCCGCGATAAAAGATCATCTCAGTCCCGGCGCTGACCGCGGAAACGAGGGTTTGCACCAACACTTCGCCGGGACGCGGTGCGGGAAGTTCCTCTTGATGGAGGACAACTTGATAGGGTGCGTCAAAGTAGACGGTGGTACGCGTGACCATCAGGCGGATGGGGTCGCGGTGGCTGGTGGGATCGAGTCCTGTACCATGACCTGCGCCGGGTTCGCTACTTCTCCCCAGACGGTTATATCTGGACCTGCCGGGATGTAGGTCGGATTCAGGATCAACTGCCCCGGCGCTGCCAGCCCGGTCAACGGGACGCGGCGTCCTTCGGCAAAGCGGGGGACGATGGTCAGCACGGCGTAATCGGCCAGCCCCTGGGCGAGCAGGCTGCCGATCATCCGTGCGCCGCCTTCGACCATGACGCTCTGCACCCCCATGCGGCCCAATTCGGCGAACAGTGCATCCAGTTTGACGTGCCCGTTGTCATCAGGCGGCAGCGGGAGCAACCGCAGCCCTGGCGTTTTGCGGATCGAGGCTGCCGGCTGGATACCGTTAACATGTGCGATCCAAGTGGCTTTGGGATGGGCATGTAGGCGCGACGTGACGGGGAAGCGCAGATGGCTGTCAACCACAATGGGCTGGGGATTGGGGCCATCCACATAGCGCACCGTCAACTGCGGGTCATCGGCCAGCACAGTCCCGATGCCCACGAGGATGGCGGCATGGGAGGCGCGCAGGGCATGGGTGATACGCAGCGCATCGGGGCCGCTGAGTTGGAGAGGGCCGCCCTCCACCGTGCCGATGGTTCCATCCAGGGTTTGGGCGTAGCTTAGGGTGACCAAGGGGCGACCATGACGCGCGTGGAAGAGGGCAGCGTGCTTTTGCAGCGATTCAAGCTGTCGTTCGAGCTGCCAGGCAAGTGACTCGTTACGCGGCTCGTAGCCGTTGGCGGACACAGGCAGGCTGAGTAGGTGGCGCATCCGCTGGGCTTTGGTCGCCAGATAGGCTGCATTGTGGGGCGTTACGGTCGGTTGAAGCGCCACACGGCTGACGATGTGAATGCCCAGACTGGTGAGCCGGTCGATCTTGTCCGGATTGTTGGTCATCAGGCGGATAGAGCGCACGCCCAGGTCACGCAGGATGGCAGCCGCCGCGGAGTATTCTCGCTCATCTGCCTGATGACCTAACATGAGGTTGGCATCTACGGTGTCATAGCCCTGGTCTTGCAGGTTGTAGGCGCGCAGTTTTTGCTCCAGCCCGATGCCGCGCCCCTCCTGGCGGAGGTAGAGGATAACGCCTGCCCCCTCCTGTGCGATGAGGCGCATGGCGCGGTGGAGTTGTTCTCCACAGTCGCACCGCTGCGAACCGAGGACGTCGCCGGTAAAGCACTCCGAATGGACGCGCGCCAAGACGGCATCCTGGTTGGCGATGTCGCCCAGGAGCAGCGCCAGATGTTCTTTCTGGTTGCGCTCGTCCACGTAGTGGCAGAGTTGATAGACGCCCTCCGGTGTCGGGATGCGGGCGCAGATGGTGCGTCGGACTGGAGCTGGCTGCATGGTCGTTTGAGTTTGTCTAGGGTACAAAGCGCAGCGTGAGAATCTGCTTTGCAGAAAGCTGCACACGACACGTTCCATTGGACACCTGGAGCGGTGTGCCGATGGGCTCTCCTTCAAAGTTGACTGGAATGGTTTGGGCGAACGAGGTGCCTTCGCCCCAGCGGAACTGTGCATCCGCCGACGTCTGGGTTGGGTTATAGGCCCGGACTTCGACACCGTCTGCGACGGCGCGCAGGCTGGTGACAACCACCGGCCCGTCAACCGCCAGGAGCGACGACGCGAGCGGCATGCTTGTTTCTGTACGGTGCAGTGTAACATCCTCTGCGCGTAGTTGCACGTCGCGAATTCCCGCCGCAAGCTGCTGGCCCAGATGGAGCAGATGAACAGGGTCAGGCGGCCCAGCCAAAGGGACAAGCCAGTAGCGGAAGGCGAGGTCGCCGATCAAAAGGCCGCCAGGTTCACCATCGGTGAAGACGGTGCGGCGCGTGCTGCGGAAGAGCGTCAACGCGATCGGGCGTTCGGGCAGATCGCGCACCGCGGATTCATGCAGCCCGCTGCTGACCACGGCCATGCCACGGCTGCCTGCCTGAACTGCGGTCCAGGTCTGCTGTGGCTTAGTCTCTACCTCTAGCTCGCGGTAGAGGTGATTCTCGGCGTTGAGCGCGACCGGGCGTTCCACGACGTCGAAGGGGGTATCGGCCCAGTAGGTGTCGGCGTTGACGCCGCTGGGGAAGAGTACGCGCAGACGGTGGTCAGCGGCGACGTTGTGGATGCGTGTTTCCACCTCGATGCGCGGGAGAGCGGGGCGCAGGCTCACCAGGCTGTCGACCACCAGTTCGGTCAACTGGTCGCTGCGGCGCATAGTATCATCGAAGACAAAGGCCTCTGGCACTTGCAGCGTGGTGCGGATGCGGAAGGTGGTCAACTGCGGGCCGTCGTGGACGAGCGCCACCGCGGCATGGCTGGCAGTTGAGACAAAGGTCTGGTCATTGACTGCCTGGCCGTGATACCAGCCATCGCCAATGTCAGCGGTGTCCTCGAAGGTGAGCCAGCGCGTGTAGGTTTCGCCCGTGCGTTTGTCATGGACTGTTAGGCTGCCGTTTGATTCGACGGTGACGGTCAGAAACTCGTTTGCCATGCTGTGCTCGCTGAGGGCGAGGCCAGACGTCGCAGGGTGGTGGGTGGCGCTGCCGTCACGTTGGGCGCGCACGGTCAGCGTGGTGTAGCCAAGTG
>CAZYQJ010000211.1:0-8137 GCA_964649925.1 uncultured Litorilinea sp. | reverse complement strand
GCCACGGTTCGCCCTGGCCCACATGCACCACGTCGATGATCTCCTGCCGGTTGATAGCGTGCGAGAGCGCAATGCGGAAGTCTTTGTTCTGGAAGATCTCGCGCTTGACCGGGTCCTTGTGGGTCAGGTTCAAGGCGATGATCGTGGTGTTCATGCTGGAAGGTACAGTTTCAAAGAAGTGGTAGCCGCCCGCCTCCATGTTGTCGGCAAAAACCGCCTTGTTGTTGAGGCTAGCGATATGGCGGTCCTGCATATCGATCTCGCCGTTGAGCGCACGCAACACCAACACTTCCACATCTTCACCAATCTCGGCTTCAAGCCGGTCAAGGTAGGGGAGTTGGCGGCCTTCGGGATCGACCTTCCAGTAGTACGGGTTGCGTTCAGCAACGACCTGGGTGGAGGTTCCGCCATAGGGGATGGTGATGTCCCAGGCATGGATCGACGGTAGATCGGCGTTATACCAGATGGCCTCATACGGGTTGCCCGGCACGCTGCCGCACTTTAGATCGTAGAGGTTCACCCAGTCAGTAGCCCCATTTTCCGCAATCAATGCATCGATGTTCTCCGCGTTGTACTTGGGATGGAACTCCGAGCAGTAGTGCTTGGGGTGGCGCGTCGGCGGAGCGCCCGACGGGGTGGCAAGTCGTTGCAGGAAGAGACCGTTGGGGCCAGCAAACACAAACTTAACGGTGTAGTCATCCACCTTTTCCACGCGGACTGGCTCACCTGCGCCTGTCCACATATCCTCGATGGGGTGGAGTGCTTCATACTCCTCGTTGACAAAAACATCCTCATACCAGAAGAGGATATCATCCGCTGTGAACGGTTCCCCGTCCGACCATTTTGCGCCTTCGCGCAGGTGGAAGGTGTACTCGGTGGCGTCCTCGTTGACCTCAAACGACTCGGCAAAGTTCGGGATCACCTCCGTCCATTCCGGATCCCAGCGCACCAGGAAGTCATACCCAATGATGCGGGTGAGCCAGGCGGTATCCTGGCCGCCGCGCAGACCGCTGCGCCATGTGCCGCCATACTGCCCCAGGCTCTCTACCACGTCCACGACCAAGGGGTTTGAGGGCAGCCGTTCTTCGACGGGCGGCAGATCCCCCGCCGCTACCATCTCGGCCAGCATCGGCGCTTCCATCTGACTGAGGTCACCCGCTGCGGCGGGCGCTTCCGCTGCCGTCTCCGCTGCGGGGGCTTCTTCCGCAGCCGCTTCAGCAGCGGGCGCTTCGGCGGCGGGGGCTTCGGCGTCAGAGGGCAGGGCCGCCGGTGCACCACAAGCCGCTAGCGCCGTCGCCAATACGACGATCACCATTATCAGCCACCAATGCGCGGTGGGTTTCTTCATCGTCATTCCTCCTTCGCGTCTTTGATCCTCGTTTATGCACGTTCTCTCAGGTCGCAGAAACGCTGTACGTCGATGTTTGTACCCTCCTTTCATGCATCTACTGTGATCGGGGGTTCTATGCCATGATCTGCGCCTGGGCGCGCGAGATTTGCCACAACAGCGGCTCACCAGCCAGATAGCGGCGCAGTTCATCCACCATCATGCGCCCCATGCGCCTGCATTCCCCTGCCATCGAACCAGCAATGTGGGGAGTCAACACGACGTTGGGCAGTGTATAGAAGGGGGAGCCCGGCGCAGGGGGTTCGGGATAGGTCACATCCAACACCGCCTGCAGGTCGGGCCGCTGCTGCAAGACCGCGATCATCTCGTCCTCGCGCACCAGCGCACCGCGTGCTGTGTTGATGAAGGTTGCATCCTTTAGCATCGAAGCCAGATGTTCCCCTCGGATCATCCCCACTGTCTCCGGCAGCCAGGGAGCATGCAACGAGACCACATGCGACCGCCGGAACACCTCGTCCAAGGGGCACAATTCCACACCCAGAGCGGCAGCATCCGCCGCGCTCGCATACGGGTCATGCGCGATAACGCGGAGGTCAAAATGCTGGAGGTGTTTTGCCACCATCCGCCCAATCATGCCCAACCCAATCAGGCCGACCGTGCTGCCATACCCGCCCGGAACATACCCCTTCGTGGGGTAGCCGTGCAGTTCGCGCACGGTGCGTGCAAAGTACCAGCCCCGCTTGAGGCTAAAGAGGATTTGCGCAATGGTATATTCCATGACCGGCTGTGCATTGCCTGCGTAGGCGCTGGTCACAACGATGTCGCGAGCCCAAAACGCATCGGTGGTGAAGTAGCGGATCGATCCCGCGCCATAGAACACCGCCTTCAACTTCGGGGCAGCCGCCAACACCTCGGCATCAAGCCGGATCATCCCCCAGCCCGACAGGATCACCTCGGCCTCGCAGAGCAGATCCAATTGCTCATGTGCCGCCGCAGCCGTCAGCGGCGGCGCATAGATCTCCACCAACTCCTCTACGGCGCTGCGCTCTTCGGCCCCGTAAATCTTGGCATAAGCATCTTCATTCAAGATAAATAAGCCACGCATGAACGCGATCAAACCTCTCTCTGTCTATTCCAGAAAGCTGTAGGCACAAGCCACCCACACTGGAAACACCACCGGCGGCACTTCACCGGAAGTGAGTAGGGTGATGGGAAATAACCGGCAGCAGCCTAGGCAGAAGTTACCCAAGACAGGTTGCAGACACGCCCAACCGGGGGTGCAGACAACGGGTCAAGTTGGTCAGATAAGATAAGAGATGAGTGAATAATCGATGGCGAGCAAGGCCGGAAGCGTCGATTTGGCCCTGCGCTCCTGTGGAAGCCTACCTGGAAAATCATACAGCTTCTACAGGGTGCGTGCGTCAGTGCTGCGAGCACGCTGATTATATAGGGGAGAGTCTACTTCGTCAAACGAGTTTTGTAGCGCCAGTCCCTTGAGAGTCCCGTCATGGGCCCATTCGCGCCCGTGCGCGGCCATAAGCAGACGGGCTGCACGAAGACTGGAAAATCGATCTAGGCGCAGCCCGCTGTATGCGAACCAGGTTGTCTGGCGGATCAGGTTCGGCCCACGGTTATCCCGCGGCCTGGATCAAGTGCGCCATATCCTGGAAAAGCGCCAAGTCCTGGCGGAAATCAGACGGCCCCATCTGCGGCTGTGTCTGCGTCTCAATGTGGCGGTGGAATGCCTGCCACTCAGCCACAAACGCATCACCCCACGCCGGATGCTCCGTCTGCTCAGTAATGCCCCCCTTGCCGTTGGCTTCCGTGATCTGGAGCGTAATCGGCAGATTCCGCACATAGGGCGTGTCATACTGCACCTTCATCACCGCATGCTGGCTATAGACTTCGATGTGCGTGTCGTACCGCGGAATGGCGTCCACCCCTGTCTCAAACTGGCAGACAAAACTACCGTAATCAAAGACCGCCGTCATAAAGCGGCCGCCCGCTGCCTGCCCTTCCTCGTCCAGCGCACACGGCTCGCGCCAGGTCGTCGAAAGCACCCGTTGCGGCATCCCCAGCAGTTCGCGCATGGCCGACAAGTCATGGCTGCTCAACCCCAACATCAGCAGATAGGCGCGGCGCACCCCCGGCGGGACACGCCCCCCTAAAGCCTCGTCTACACGGCTGTTTTGCAGCGCATTGGCCTCGGCCTTCAACTCCTCTGGGATATCGTCGCCGCGGATGACGCGCGACGTCTGGTTGATGATCAGTGCATTCGCGCCGATGACATCATGCACGCGCGCCAGATTGATCGCCCCCAACTCGGGCAGACGGCGCACGGCCTCTTGAAACGCTGGCGCATGGCGTCGCATGTACCCCACCTGCACCACCACCCCTGCCTTGCGCTGGGCAGCAATAATCGCGTCCGCCTCTTGCAGCGAAAGGCTCATGGGCTTTTCCACCAGCACATGCTTGCCCGCAGCAATAGCTGCCAGCGTCACGTCCGTGTGATAGACGTGTGGGTTCGCCACCAACACCGCATCCACATCACGTTGCTGTACCAGTTCCTGATAGTCAAAGAAGCGCTTGGCGACGCCCCAATGCGTGCCCACACCCTCCAGCACCTGGGCGCTGACATCACACAGCGCAGTCACTTCAAATTGATCGGCAAGCTGATAGAGGCTGGGCAGATGGATGATCTGCGCCACCTCGCCACAGCCCACAATGCCGACTCGAATGCGAGCCATAGGTTGAACCTCCCTAAATGGAGTAGGGTTTGAATGGAAAGCTGGGCTTTGACTATCCCTTCACTGCTGAACCGATGGCCGCATAGATCATGTAGCGCTGCACAAAGAGAAACAGCACAAAGGTCGGGACCATCGCCATCGTCGAAGCAGCCATCAAGTTGCCCCAGTCTGAACTAAATTGCTGGATGAACAACTGGATGCCCACGGGTACTGTCATCATTTCCGTCTTCTTGAGGAAGACATTGGCAATCAAGTACTCATTGTAGGAGAAAAGGAATGCAAAGATCGTCACCGCGGCCATGGCCGGAGCGGCTAGCGGCAGCACCACATAGCGAAAGGCCATCGGTCGCGAGCAGCCGTCGATCTCCGCAGCTTCCTCCAATTCCCGCGGCACAGAGTCAAAAAAGGCTTTGAACATCCAGGTCGAGAAGGGCAATTGAGTCACGGAATAGATCAAGATCACAGACCAGAACGTATTGGCTAGCCCCACATTCCGGAACAGAATAAACAGCGGGATCAACGCCAGCAACAGCGGGAACATCTGCATCATCAGCAGAAAATTGGAGTAGGCTGTTACCGGGCGCAGGCTGAAGCGCGACAATACATAGCCGCCCAGAGTCGCCGCCGCGATACAGATTACCGTGCCGCTCCCAGCTACGATCATGCTGTTACGGAAAAACAACCAGAAATTGGTGCGCGTGCTTAAGTAGGTATAGTTGATCAGCGTCGGGTTCTTAGGGAGAATGCTCGGATCGGTTAAGATTACGCTCGTGGTTTTGAGTGAATTCAGGATCATGGAAATAATGGGCAGATTCACCACAAAGACGATGACCATGAGCAGGACGAACAGCCCCCAGCGTTTGCGTGCGCTACTGCGTCGTGTGAATTCCATCGCTCATTCTCCTGTCTAGGCGGCTTCACTCTGGCGGCGCAACATGACGAAGGCCAGCACCATCAGTATGATCATAGTCACGAAGGCAATGGCCGACCCAATACCCACATCGTTCGACCCAAAAGTAGTGCGATAAGCCAGCACAATCAAGTTCTCAGTGGCGCGCGATGGGCCGCCCTGTGTCAACAGCCACGGCGTGTCAAAGTCATTGACACTCCAAATCGTCATCAGAATCCACAAGACAATCGAGAGATTCTTCAGGTGCGGCATAGTGATATAGCGGAATGACTGCCAGCGATTTGCCCCATCAATCGCCGCCGCCTCATATAGCTCCACACTGATCGCCTGGAGCGCGGCCAGGATCGAGAGCATCATAAATGGAAAACTGCGCCACACCTTGACCATGATCACCGAAAAGATCGCCCAGTTCTCGCTGCTCAGAAAGAAGATTGGCCCAATATGGACCAAGCCCAACATGCGGTTCACCAGCCCGAACTGGTCGGCAATCATCCATCGCCAGCTTACGATGGAGACAATCGAGGGGATGATCCACGGCAGGAGCAGCGCAACCCGGAAAAAGCCGCGACCAGGCACGTCCTGGTTGAGCAGCAGCGCAAAACCCAGCCCAATCACATAGCTCCCAGAGACGGAGAAGATCGCAAAGAGCAGGCTAAACCGCAGCGCGCTCACGAAATCGGGCGATTGAAAGACCTTCAGGTAATTCTGGATCCCCACAAACTGCCCCGGTTTGATCAATGTACCGTCCTGCAGGCTGTACATCACCCCTGTGATCAATGGGTAGACATAGATGAACAAAATGAGCGTGAGCGACGGCAGCAAAAACATCAACGGCAGCATGTAGGGGTTGCGTCTACGCCGGGATGACACAGGGGACGTCGAGGAAGATGCCTGGGCATGGGTTGTCATATGGCTTAACTCTCTTTCGTACAGCGCCAGCGGTGTGGCGGCACGCCTGCCACGGCTGTATACCGCCACACCGCCGATTGAACCGCCTAGCCGACGATACTCTGGAGGCGAGCCTCCGCCGTCGTGAGCGACTCCATCACACTCTTGCCTTGCAGCAGATCTTGAGTCAAGGTCTGCAGCACGCCTTCACCTTCGACCTCGTTCAGCGCCGGGAAGATCCCTTCGCCGCGTTCCGCCGTGCCCTTGCCTACCGGCACCCATTCGTCAATGACCCGCACAACGGTTTCGTTCTCCTGGAAGAAGGGGTCGGCAGCAAACGTTTTGCGAACCGGAATCTGCGTCATGTGCCCTTCCGTCCACAGCGGCAGTTGGTTCCGGCTCCACCATGTCAAGAAGTAGGATGCCGCGTCCTTGTCCTCTGCCTGCTCATAGAGCATCATGTTGTTGACCCAAGAGATGGTCCCCGTGGTGCCGTGCGGGCTTTGCAATAGGTTGATCGGCGACATCACATCGGCAATTTCAGGAAGTTCTGCCGGATAATTCGGATTGTTGACCTGCAAACCAGCAAAGCCCTGCCCGAAGGCGCGCTCGGCATCGTCGCCCACAAATCCAGCGCTGCCGGGATGCATCCATCCCTGCGTCACCCAGTTGCTAAAGTATTCAAGCGCCTCGATATTGCGCTCATACATCACGTCAAGTTGCAAGTCCTCGGTGAACAGCCCGCCCTCGTTGTTGAACATCAGCATCAGCAGGTAGTGGCTACCGCCAGTGTCATTAGGGCAGACAACGCCATAGCGGTCGCCGCCGGTCATAGCCTCCACCACAGCATCCAACTCCGCCCATGTCCCTGGCATCGGCAGCCCGGTCTCCTCAAGATAGTCGGTGCGGATCCAGGGGATGCGGATGTCAATCTGCCACGGCAATGCCATGTAATGGCCGTCGTACTGAAGACGCTCAATCGTGCCTTCGATGAAATCCTCAGCATCGCCTTCGGACTGCCACTGCTCAATGATGTGATCTACCGGCACCACCGCGCCCTGGTCATAGAACTGCACGGCCTGATAACCTGCACCCGTGCTGCAATCGGGGGCCGTTCCCGAACCGATCGCCGTCAAAAAGGTCTGGTACCAGTTGGTCCATGGCGTGGACTGGTACACAGCCTGCATGTCAGTGTGTTCTTCGTTGAACTGCGCCACCAACTTGTTACCCGTGTCCACATACTCGGCTGGACCCCACACCATATCCCAGAACTCGATAGTCGTGACCTCACCGGCAGGCGGCGCGGCTGCGCCGCTTTCTTCAGTCGTTGTGCCCGGCGCGGCAGGCGCAACACATGCGCTCAGCAGCGGCACGCCCAGCCCAATGGCCGCGGCCTTCAAGAAATCACGCCGGGAAAAATTGGCTCGCTGTTGGGGGTGGGACATTTGGTAAACCTCCTGGTTGGGTAGTGAAAGGATGCTCAATCCAGCAACGAAACGGTGTCTCCCCGACTCGCAGAAGCATTAGACGCGAGCGGAGGAGGTGGAGCCGTAGAACCACGCACAATCAATTGGTTGCCGACGGTGATCCGCTGCGTCAGGTCATGAAGCTGACCGTTGATCCGGTCGAGCAGCAGCTGGCAAAGCTGCTCACCCACCTCGACCAGACTCGTAGTCACGTTTGTCAGCGGGGGCTGTGTGTAGGCTGACAACGTGATACCGTCGAAACCGACAACCGAAATTTCCTGCGGGATGGCTATCTTGCGCGCATGGAGCGCCGCCAGCGCGCCGATCGCCATATTGTCATTGCAGGCAAAGATCGCAGTCGGCGGATTATCCAGTTCCATCAATGCATCAGTTGCCATGCTGCCGCTTTGATAAGTCCAATCTCCCTGTACAATCAACGCCGGATCGATGCACAGGTTGGCGGCCTTAAGCGCATCCCGATAGGCGAGTACACGCCGCCCGCTGCTGTGATCCTCAGACCGGCTGGGGCCAGCAATACAGGCAATGCGGCGATGCCCCAAATCCAAAAGATGCTGCACGGCGCGCAGCGCACCGCCGTAGTTGTCGAGCAGCACAGAATCCAGCGGGTCGTCTTCGCAGTCAAAGACGACAGCAGCAACCCGCGCTTCTTGTAGGAGCGGCCACTGAGCCTGCCCCCGGTCACCTGTCATCACGATCACGCCGTCCACCCGCTTGGAGATCAACATCTCCAGATAGTCGGCCTCTCGGTCCAGGTTGT
>CAZYQJ010000210.1:0-8157 GCA_964649925.1 uncultured Litorilinea sp. | reverse complement strand
CCAGGCGCGCAGCAACGTGGCGCAGGGCTCCAGCTTGCGGGCCACTTGCGCCCAGCGCGGGTCGTCGGGCGAGCCGATCTGCATATCAGACATGATGCCCAGCGGCGCGCAGGGCAGCCAGGGCCGCGGGGAGGTGTTCTTGCTGCACCAGCAGATAATCGGTCTGGTAGGTGGCGAGCGCAAGGCAGGGGATGCTTGCCTCGGCCAGCGGCGTGACCAGCGCGGCCAGCACGCCGGTCACGGTGAAATCAAACGGCCCTTCCACCTTCAGACAGGCCCAGCCGGGGGTATGGTTCACCCCTGCCGGAACCTGGCCCTCGACGCAGAGGATCGAGAGTTCGTCGGCGGTGCGGGTCAGCGAGAAGAACTCGCCTGCCAAGGCCCAGGCAGGGATGGGCGCGGCGGGCGGCAGTTCGCAGACGGCCAGCCGCACCGGCAGCAGGGTCAACGTGTAGCCGCGCATGGCAGCGTCACGGCAGCCAGGGCACCGGGCAGATGCGTTCCATCTGCTGGTTGGGCGCGGCCAGCGGGGTAAAGCCGTAGCGGGCGTACAACGCATGCGCGTCTCGTGTCGCAAGCGTCCAGCGGCGCACCCCTTGCAACCCAGGATGCGCCAGCACCACCTCGATCAGCCACTTGCCCAACCCTGCACCCCGGTGGTCCTCTAGGATAAAGACGTCACATAGATGGGCATAGATGGCATAGTCGGTGATCACACGCGCCAGCCCGACCTGCACCTCGCCATGATAGAGGCCAAAGTTGAGCGAGTGACGCAGGGCGCGCGCCATGACCTCGCGCGGGCGGCCCGCCGCCCAATACGACTGGTAGATATAGCCGTGGATCATCTCCAGGTCGAGACGCGCCGGGTCGGTGCTGATGGCGTACTCCCCGCGTGTCACGGTGATCGGGGCGAGATCGGCATCCGCCGCGGCGGGAGGGTCGGGTGTCATCGCTGTAGTGCTTCCGGGATTTGAACGGCGAGACATTGGCGCAGTTCTTCGGGCGAGATGTTGCCGCCACTAAGGATGAGCGCGACCTTTTTGCCTGCCAGCCGCTCGCGCAGCCGGATCGCCGCGGCCAGCGGGGCCGCGCCTGCCGGTTCGGCCAGGGTCTTGGCTTTTTCCAGCAGCAACCGCACGGCGACGCGTAATTCGTCGTCGTCCACCAGCACAAAATCGTCGAGCAACTCCCACAGGATGCGCTGCGGCAGCATAAAGGGTTCGCCGGTCGCCAGGCCGCCCGCAAAGGTCTGGATGGATGCGGTGCGCCGATCACGCGCCTGCCAGCTGAGATAGGCGGCAGGTGCGCCGCTGGCCTGGACGGCAATGACCTCGATGGCCGGATTGATCGTCTTGGCGACCAGGCACGCGCCTGCCGCGCCGCTGCCGCCGCCAATGGGGACCAGGATCGTCTGGATGTCGGGCTGTGTTTGCAGGATTTCGAGCGTGTGCGTCCCCACCCCGGCGATCAACAACGGCTCATCGCCCGACGAGACAAAGCGCAGCCCCTCCTCGGCCTCCAGCGTGGCGCAGTAACGTTTGCTGGCCTCGAAGTCGGCCCCATGAAACACCACCTCCGCGCCATAGGCGCGCATGGCGTCAACCTTGACCGGGTTGGCATCTTCCGGAACGACAATCACAGCGCGCGTTTCGTAGAGTTGCGCGGCATAGGCTATGGACTGCCCGTGATTGCCGGTGGACGCGCTGACGACCCCGCGGCGTCTGCCGTCGGCGTCGAGATGCGCCATGAAGTTAAGCCCCCCGCGCACCTTGAACGCGCCGATGGGCTGATAGTTTTCGTGTTTGATATAGACCTCTGCACCCAGCAACCCGTCGAGCAGCGGGTGGTGATACAGAGGGGTGGGCGTTAGAAAGCGACGTACGACCGTGGCCGCGGCCAGCACATCACGGAAAGTAGGTTGGATGTCGGGGTGAGACATGGTGCGCTCCGTCTTTTGGGGGACGCACGCCGTCTTCACCAATCACGGTCGGCGTGGTCCTGGGTGAAATGGCGGTTGACGCGGTATTCGTGGACTGCGCGCAGGATCGTTCCTGCCACCATCCACGTACTGACGCCAAAGACCAAACCCGACGTGCCGCCGAGGATCAAGCCCTCGGTTCCACCCCAATATGCGCCGCTGAGCGCCCCAGATAACGCGCCGGCCAGCGCGAGAAGCATGAGCAACTGCATGAAGTCGTCTCCTCATTGCCTACGTGGAAGCCCGCTGGGCGGATTCTCAGGGGAGAGAAGGCCCAAGATGGAGGTGCGGTACGCCGTTCCACGATGAAGCATCATCCGGCCAAAGACCGGCTTGCTCTAAATATACGACTCAGCAGAAGCTCTAGTTTCACAAAATTGGGCGGTGTAGATTTCACGCCGGTTTTTGGTCCGACTTTAGTCCGCGAGGGAAGTTAACCGCAAAGTCGCAAAGAACGCAAGGATCGGTGGGACGTAGAACATAGAGAAGCTACTGCGAGGCAAAGGATACACGCGTCTTTGCCTCGCAGCCAGGTTGGTCGCTTGCGCCATGACAGCCCAAGCCGTCCGCTTAACGGAGAGTTCTAAAGAAGGTGCGCACGTCCCCCGCGAATAGATCAGGGACTTCCATAGCGGCGAAGTGGCCGCCGCGGTCAAAGTCCGACCAGTGAACGATATTATGCATCTGTTCGCCGTAGCGGCGGAAGGCGACATCCTCTGCGAATGCGGCCACGCCGGTCGGCGTGGTGAACGGCTCGGTTGACCACGAATTGACATGCATGGTCTCATAGTACATCCGGGCCGACGATGCGCCCGTGCCGGTCAGCCAGTAGATCGATACATTGGTCAACATGCGGTCGCGGCGGATCGCCTGCTCCGGCAGTTCAGTGGTCGGGTGAGTCCACTCCTTAAACTTCTCGACAATCCAGGCCAGTTGTCCGACGGGTGAATCATGCAAGGCGTAGGCGATGGTCTGCGGGCGGGTAGACTGGATCTGAAAGTAACCGCTGCCGTCGTCATAGTAGTTCTTGAGCCGCGCCATGCGTTCCTTTTCCACCTCGCTGAAAGTGGCAAGCTCTTCCTCCGCAACCTCTCCCCAAGGAATAAAGTCGTAGGTGGCTGCGTTGACATGGACGCCGACAACATGATCTGGATCGAGCCTGCCCATCTCCGGCGCAACAAACGCGCCAAAGTCGCCCCCTTGCGTGCCATAGCGCGTGTACCCCAGGCGGCGCATCAGTTCGACAAAGGCGGACGCGATGCGTGTGCCGTTCCAACCGGCGTCAGGGGTGGGGCCGGAGAAACCAAAGTTCGGCATCGACGGGATGACGAGGTGAAAGGCGTCGCGGGGGTCGCCGCCGTGGCTGGCAGGATCGGTCAGCGGGCCGATCACGTCAAGAAACTCGACGATCGAACCGGGCCAGCCGTGCGTCAGGATGAGCGGCAGCGCATCCGTTTCCGGCGAACGCACATGCAGGAAATGGATGGTCGTGCCGTCGATCTCCGTCATGAACTGCGGGTACTGGTTCAACTCGGCCTCTGCGGCGCGCCAGTCATAGTGGTTGGCCCAATAATCGGCCAGTTCCTTGAGATAGTCCACAGGGACGCCGCGCGCCCACCCCACACCGGGGATCTCGGACGGCCAGCGGGTGCGCGCCAGGCGGTCGCGCAGGTCGTCCAGGTCGGCCTGTGGGATCTCAATGCGGAACGGGCGGATACCAGCATCAGAAAGCTCGGCAACGGAAGGTGTCTGGGGGCGAGTTTCGTCGATCACGGAAAAGCTCCTTTCACCTAACGGCGCACGTGGCAGTGATGAGCCGGGGATGCGTGGATCGGCGTTTGCGCCTACGCACGGAATATGACAGAATGCTGTCATGCCGGAGACGATATCACAACGACAGCATACTGTCAAATTAGAAGAACAAACGTTCGATTCATCCCCCAACCTCCCGCCCCGCACCGCTGCTGGAGAGGCATTCAACCACCTGGTTGTCCAGATCCTGCTCTTGAACAGTGACCTCCTGGCTGCTGGGGATGCGCTGGCCGCGCCCGCCGCGCAGACGAGCGCACGCTGGCGAGTTCTGGCCGCGGTTGAGGAACGCCCACTCTCGGTCGCGCAGATCGCGCGCTTGTGGGGGCTTGCCCGCCAGAGTGTTCAGCGGATTGCAGACTTGCTTGTGCGAGATGGGTTGGCGGTCTATCAGGAGAACCCCAGCCACCGCCGCGCTCAACTGCTGGTGCTGACGCCTAAGGGTCGTTCTACGCTCTGCGTGATCCAATCGGCTCAGCGGGACTGGGCAAATCAACTGGGGGCAGCAATTGGGGAAGCGGACCTCCGCAAAGCGAGCGCCATTCTCGCCCGGGTGCAGCGGGTCATTACAGAACAACAGCCCTGAGCGACGGGGGGTCGCGCAGGGGTTGTGGGGGATTAGGCTGGTCAGCCGATGAACCGGCTCACCGTTTGCTGGCGCGGCGCATGGCGCGGCGGGCCATGAAGATGGCGCCCAGGGCAGTAAACAGCGCGATGCCTAACTTGGTGACATCGACAATCGGCTCGACGTGAACACCATCCGGCCCGGCAACGATAGCGGCCACCGGGCGGCCTGCGGAAAACCCGCCACCACCGCCGCCGCCGCCGCTCCCTCCTTCGTTCCCTTCCTCGCCCATGCCGACACCCAGCCCCATGCCCACCGAGATCTCGGCAGCCGTGATCACGGTCGAGTTGCCGACTTTGACAGGTTCACTAAAGACTGCGTTGGTATCGGCCACATCAAACAGCCGGTCAATGGTGGCAACCAGTTCGCCGGGCGTGTCGGCTGCGTTATAGCGTCTCAGGCCGAGTCTCATGCAGAATTCTCCTTCGTCTATGGATCAATGCCAGGATGATCACGGTCATCAGAGTTGCCGCGATTAAGGCATACCAGGCCATGCGTGTCGGGTCGGGGATGGGCAACCGCTTTTCCTCGCCCTCCTGCTCGACCAGCACGGCGACGGGATACTGCCAGACAAACCCGCCATGCGACCAGCGTAACAGCAAACGCCGGGCAACGGGTGTAATCGTGATCTCACCCACCTCCACCGGCCTGCCGGTACGCAGTTGCCAGGTGGGCTTTCGTCTTTTGCGCGTCATCCAAACACCTCCCCAAAGGGCGCGACCGGGCATCGCATCGCCACACCCTAGCAAAAAGGCATACGCAGGTCAAGCGGCTGGGACGCGTGGATCTTGCCGCCGGAAGCGCACAGTTACCCCATACCGGCGGACACCTGTCTGCCGGGCGATCATCCCCGTCGCGCTGCCGGTGCGGTCATTCGGTGCGTACAGGGGCGTGATAGGCTGTGGATTCGCCGTTTAGTTCTACTTCTTCGTCCTCGTCGCTGACCCGCACCAGAAACAGAGGGCAGTGCGCGCGGCGCAGCACCTGGGCAGCCACGTTGCCATGCAGCCAGCGGCTCAACCCCAGGCGGGCGTAGGTCGTCTTGACGATGAGGTCGACGTTGGCCTCATGCGCCATCGACACAATCGCATCGGAGATGGTATGGCTTTCCACCACCTTCAGCGAGCTGCGGATCTGCCGCTGCTGAAGCCGCTGCCGTATCGCCTCCAGGTAGTCCCGCGCCCGTTCCCGTTCGGCGGTCGTATCCAGCAGCGGGGTCAACCCATAGGAGGCAGCTTCATATTCCGGAATGGCTGGGGGACGAAGCTGGACAACCCACCCCAGCACGACTTCAGCATCAAATTTCGCCGCCAGTTCTTCAACATAAGGCAGCGCCTTCTCGGCCAGCCGCGATCCATCCAGAGGGGCCAAAATCTTACGGAACATGAATGTCCTCCTCTCTAGTAGAGATAGCCGGTTGGTTGTAGTCGGGTGTCCTGCCCCAGTGTACTACGAAGCGTGCGACGGCACAATGGGCAAGAGAATCCTCACCGGATGCGGCATCATTTCCGCTCGACCGTGAGGCGTTGGTGCGGCATCAGATCGGCCAGCATGCTTTGTTCCCCGTCGGGCCAGGTGATCTCCAGGCGGATGGGCACAGCGTCGGCGGGCAGCCCAAAATGAATACGGCTGGCGTCCCCGGAGAGATAGCCCGAGGCCGCGCGCACATCGCGGTAGAACGTGCCTGCGCTGGTATACAGGGCCAGCCGTGCGCCGATGGCGTGGGTATTTTGCAGCGCAGGCTGGCGCAGGTCTACCTGGATACTGGTTCCAGCGCAAAGCTGGTTGTCAAAGTACTGCGTGGGGGCGCGCAGGTTGTTGACAACGATATCTAGGTCGCCATCCTGGTCAAAATCACCCATCACCATGCCGCGACCGCTATACGCAGAACCAAGTCCCCAATCCGGCATGGGCACAAACCGCCCATTGCTATTACGAAAAACCTGATTCATCTCGACCAACTCATGGTTGGGCAGGTGGTCAAACATGCGCGCTTCGATCATGCCGTTAACGACATAGAGGTCGAGCGCGCCGTCATTGTCCAGGTCGCCAAACTTGGCAGACCAACTCCAGCCGGTTCCATCCAGATGCCACTGGCGCGCCAGGTTCGTATAGGCGAGTGGCCCGCTGCGCACATGAAAGACATTTTCCATCACCTGAATATCGCCTTCCAGGTGATGTTCGTCCATCATCGCCGCCATCAACGGCTCCCAGGCGGCAAGTGTCTCCGGGTCGTCGGCATACGGCTTCATATCAGTGGCAAAGATCTCAGGCTCGCCGTCGTTGTTCACATCGCCCAGGTCGAAACTCATCGTGCTGTGCGCGGTCACGGCAAAGGGATGGATCGCCTGCCAGCCGTCCTCACGCTGCACCCAGGCGCGATCCGGTTCGGCAAAGTCGTTGCCCACCAAGATATCGGTCTGCCCGTCGCCGTCGAGATCAGCTAACGTAACGGCGTTGGCGTGTGCGGTAGCCGCCAGCGTAGCCGTGCGGGTAAAACGCCCGTCCGCTTGCAGATAGACAAAGACCCCGCCTCCCCCGCTCAGGAGATAGCTGTTGCCCAGGTCGGTGAGCAGCGCAGCGTCATAGCTGGCGGTCACCAGGTCCAGATCGCCGTCGCCGTCCAGATCGCCCCAGTTGAGCGCGGTGGCCGGACGGCTGACGCCGGGCAGCATTTGGCGCGCAAAGCGTTCTGCGCCGAGGTTGCGGAAATAGTTGATCGCGCCCGTGCTGCGCGTCAGCACGATGTCCAGGCGGCTGTCGCCGTCCACATCCACCAGCGTAACGGCGCGCGTGTGACCATCGCTCAGCATGGCATTGCGAAACTGGCGTGGGCCGTCGTTCCAGAAGATCGTGTCCTGCCCCTCATAGCCGCCCACCACCAGGTCCAGGTCGCCGTCACCGTCAAGGTCGCCAGCGGCCAGCCCAGACCCATTGGCTTCGAACATGTGGATCATGCCGTCGGCGGTGCGGGTCTGGTGGTCCAGCACATAGGGCACAAAACGACCGCTGCACGCTGCAGTGGTCTGCGACAGCGGCGTGCGGTTTGTGATCACGGCATCGGCGGCAGCGGCAGGGGTCGCCGCCAGCAGCGCCGGAAGGCAGAGGATCCACAAAGCCGCCAGCCAGCCGCGGTGAGGACGCATACAGATTGAGCGCAAATGTTTCATCAGCATGGACCCGATGGGAAAGCGAGGACGTAGGCCGGTGATCGTCGTCTGTGCAACATGTGCCGTAATGGCAACATGCCATATTTGTAATGCAGCACGTCTATTTGTAACATGAGGCGCTATCGATTGTAAACTGAGAGAGTTTCATCAGAGGATCAGAGGAACAGGTTGTATTTCGCTGCCGTTGCACCTATAATAGCCTGTCGCAACCTACAGACCCTAATGGCAGCAATCTCCACAAGCAAGAGTTTGCTGTTGTGAAGATTGGATATTGATGGTTTATGGCAAAACTAGTCATTGTAGAATCCCCCACCAAGGCCAGGACGATCCGCAGCTTTTTGCCTGCGGACTACCATGTAGAGGCCAGCATGGGCCATGTGCGCGACCTGCCCGCTTCGGCCAGCGAGATTCCCAGCCAGCACAAGGGCGAACCCTGGTCGCGGCTGGGAGTCAACGTAGAAAAGGACTTTGACCCGCTCTATGTTGTGCCTGCCGCCAAGAAAAAGGTCGTGGCCAAGCTCAAGGAAGAACTCAAGAAGGCGCTCGTGGCCTGTCTGGCCGGCCAACCCGAGGTT
>CAZYQJ010000209.1:3307-8192 GCA_964649925.1 uncultured Litorilinea sp. | reverse complement strand
GGCAATGTCTATGTAGGCGACACCGGCAGCCACCGCATCCAGAAGTTCACGAGCGACGGTGTCTATCTGTCACAGTGGGGTAGCCAGGGGAGTGGCGACGGCCAGTTCGACTTCCCCGCTGGTATAGCGGTGGACAGTGCTGGTAATGTCTATGTAGCAGACGCTAACAACCACCGCGTCCAGAAGTTCACGAGTGAGGGCGTGTACTTGACGAAATGGGGCAGCCAGGGCTCCGGCGACGGTCAGTTCGATACGCCCCAAGGTCTGGCAGTGGACAGCGCGGGCAACGTCTATGTGGCCGATGCCTTGAACCACCGCATTCAGAAGTTCACGAGTGACGGCGTGTACCTGGCGCAATGGGGCAGTGAAGGCCCCGGCGACGGCCAGTTCAACCAGCCCCAAGGTATGGCGGTGGACAGCGCGGGCAACGTCTATGTATCCGATGCCTTGAACCACCGCATCCAGAAGTTTGACAGCAGTGGGGCATATCTCGCCCAATGGGGCAACCAGGGCTCCGGCGACGGCCAACTCGACCATCCTCAAGGTGTAGCGGTGGATGGCGCGGGCAACGTCTATGTGGCGGATACCTTCAACAACCGCATCCAGAAGTTCGACAACAGTGGCGTGTATCTGATCCAGTGGGATGGCTCCGCCAGCGGCGACGGCCAGTTCAATTCGCCGTACAGTGTGGCGCTAGATAACGTCGGCAATGTCTATGTGACCGATTTGCTCAACAACCGCATCCAGAAGTTTGACAGCAGCGGTGCCTTCTTGACGAAATGGGGCAGCCAGGGGAGCGGCGACGGCCAGTTCGGCATTGTCTTTGGTATAGCGGCGGACGGTGCGGGTAACGTCTACGTGTCCGTTCTCGGCATCCTCGGCGTCCTGATTTTCACAAGCGAGGGTGTCTATCTGACGCAATGGGGCGGTGAAGGCTCCGGCGACGGTCAGTTCGATGCGCCTCGCGGTGTGGCGGTAGATGGTGCCGGTAACGTCTATGTGGCAGACACCGGCAACCACCGCGTCCAGAAGTTCACGAGTGACGGTGTCTATCTGACGCAATGGGGTAGTGAAGGCACTGGCGACAGCCAATTCAACCAGCCTCAAGGTGTGGCGGTGGACAGCGCGGGCAACGTCTATGTGGCAGACACCGGCAACCACCGCGTCCAGAAGTTTGACAGCAGCGGTACACATCGGACCCAGTGGGGCAGCCAGGGCGGCGGCAATGGCCAGTTCAACGCCCCCACTGATATAGAGGCGGACAACTCAGGCAACTTTTATGTGGTCGATGCCATCAACAACCGCATCCAGAAGTTTGGCCCGGATACGGACGGGGATGGCACCGGCGATGAGGTCGACAACTGCCCCGCGATCGCCAACCCGGACCAGGCCGATTCTGACGGCGATGGGATAGGCGATGTCTGCGATTCCGGTGTGGACAGCGACGGCGACGGGGTGGACGACGACATTGACAACTGCCCCGCTATCGCCAACCCGGATCAAGCAGATGCCGATAGTGATGGCATCGGCGATGTCTGTGATCCGGACCTGGACGGCGATGGTGTAAACAACGACGCCGACAACTGCCCGGCAGTGGCGAACCCCGGTCAAGAAGACCAGGATAACGACGGTATAGGTGACGCCTGTGACAGCGACACCCTGATTGCGGTGTGCGGCGGGGTGGAGGTCTTTGAGACCAGCCCCGGCCAGTACAGCGCCCCCGGCTGGTCCGGCGCTCTCCAGGTGGGCACAAGTGGCAACGACTTGATCATCGGCAGCAGCGACGCCGATCTGCTGCTCGGGCTAGACGGTAACGACCTCATCATCGGCGGTGACGGCAACGACCTGATCTGCGGCGGCGAGGGCGTGGACCTGCTACAAGGTAGTGGCGGCAACGACCTCATCGACGGCGGCGAGGGCAATAACGTGCTCAACGGCGGCGGCGGCGACCATGACAGGCTGCTCGGTGCCGACGGCCATGATGTGCTGCTCGACGGTGATGGCGTGCTCGAAGCGCACGGCGGTGCAGGCGACGATCTCTTCATTATGGCACTGCGTACCGGTTGGCGCGATAGCAACGGCCAGGCGCGCTTCGAAGGGTTGCGCGGCGGCTATGGCAACGATGCGGCGGCGCTAGCGATCCGCAACCTGGCCCAGTTCTGGGTGGAGATCAGTGGCGACGAGGACGACGATCCGCCGAGTGAGCAGGAAGGAGACAACGACCGTCTGCTCTTGGCCGGGGTGATCGACCCTGCTTCGCCGATCATAAAGTTTGAGGAGTCGCTGATTCTTGGACCGAATGCCAATCTCGCCGAGTATGGTTTTGCGCTTGACCCGTCAGCGTTGACCGACGAAAGCGGGGCGGAGTTCCTAAGCGAGCCGGTGGGTGGGGATGCCCCAACTCAGCCCGAGCAAAGCGACCGGGTCTTTGTGCCGCTGGTGTTGCAGTAGCGGTGGTGCAGCTAACTACTGGGCCGCTTGGTCGGCGTGTGGTCATGAGAAATAGGGGGTGAGTGAGAACGAGAGCGACATCTGATTGAGCAGGCGATAACAGAGGATCTCTAGGCCGCCAAAGGCCGAACTCTACCAGCCGCTAGACAGGGTAGCGGCGCAGGGGTTCGGCCTTTGGCTCGGCAACGGGTAAGCGCGACGCTCGGCGGCCCTGTGCATAGCGAGTCCATGACAAACGACAAATAGGTAGCGTGGTCGGGCGTTAAGCCATCCGCGACCACGCTAAAGGATGAGGAGGCGCGCCAAACGCACATTTAGGATCAGCAATTAGAACAAATGAGCGGGATGGGGTATACTATTAGTCTTGCAGTTTCGCCACCCAGTCTTTGCGTTCCGAGGAGACCTAGATGGATCGTCAATTCATCGAGATTCACGGGGCACGCGAAAACAACCTCAAAGACATCTCGCTCCGAATCCCCAAACAGAAGATCACCGTCTTTACCGGCGTATCCGGATCCGGCAAATCTTCGCTCGTCTTCGACACCATCGCCGCCGAAGCACAGCGCCAATTAAACGAAACCTTTACCTTCTTCGTGCAGGGCTTTCTGCCGCACTATGGGCAGCCGGACGTAGACCGCATTGAACACCTCAACGCGCCGATCATCATCGATCAAAAACGGGTTGGGGGCGGATCACGTTCGACCGTGGGCACCTATACGGATATCGCCGTTTTGCTGCGGCTGCTCTTCTCACGCGTTGGGCAGCCCTATGTGGGGCCAGCCTACGCCTTCTCGTTCAATACCCCGCAGGGCATGTGCCCGGAGTGTGAAGGCATCGGCAAGACGGTACAACTTGATCTGGATAAATTCCTGGACCGTACTAAGTCCTTGAACGATGGGGCGATCCAGCACCCCGAGTTCAAGGTGGGTAAGTGGATGTGGAAGATGTACTCGCTTTCGGGCCTCTTTGACAACGACAAACCGATCCAGGACTACACCGACGACGAACTGCACGCCCTGCTGTACGGCGCGGATGTGAAGGTATCCTTCGGTGAATTCGGCTCGAAATATGAGGGACTCGTCGAACGCTTCACCCGGATGTATATCAAGAAGGACAGGGCAGCCATGTCCGAACGCAACCGGGCCATCTTTGATCAATTCACCGCCTCACAGACGTGCCCGGTATGCCAAGGGGCCAGACTCAACCGTGACGTCTTGAATTGCCGGATCAAGGGCCGGAATATTGCCGAGCTTTCCGATATGGAAGCGACGGACCTGCTCAAGTTCCTGGAAGATCTGACCGATCCGGTGGCGATGCGCGTGGCCGGGCGGCTCATCGAACGCTTGCAACACTTGGTGGACATTGGCCTGGGCTATCTTAGCCTCAGCCGCGAAACGTCCACCCTGTCCGGCGGCGAATCTCAGCGCGTGAAGATGGTGCGGCATCTCGGCAACAGCCTGACCGAGATGTTGTACATCCTCGACGAACCGACGGTAGGGCTGCACGCGCGCGATGTCGCCCGCCTCAACAATCTGCTGATCAAGCTGCGTGACAAGGGCAATACGGTACTGGTGGTCGAGCACGATCCGGCTGTCATGGCTATCGCCGATCATGTGGTGGACCTCGGCCCCAAGGCCGGGACGCACGGTGGTGCGGTGGTGTTCGAAGGCAGCTATGCAGCCCTCCAACACGCGGACACGCTCACCGCACAGTACCTGAACCAGCACCTGCCGATCAAGCAGCAGGTGCGTAAGCCCGCGGGGTATATGACCATCAGGAATGCGCGCCTACACAACCTGAAAAACCTAACGGTGAACATTCCCACAGGCGTGCTAACCGTGGTGACCGGGGTCGCCGGTTCCGGCAAAAGCACCCTGATCAACGACATCTTTCTGAATCAGCACCCGGACGCGATCGTGATCGACCAATCCCGCGTGACGGCCAATCGCCGCTCGGCTCCTGCCACCTATACCGGGATCATGGACGATATACGCAAAGCGTTCGCCAAGGCCAATCAGGTCAGCGCTTCACTCTTCAGCTTCAACTCGGCGGGCAGTTGCCCCAACTGCAACGGTCTGGGCGTGGTCTACACCGATCTGGCCTTCATGGAGGGCATCGTCTCCACCTGCGAGGTCTGCGAGGGCAAACGCTTCAAGGCGGAGGTGCTGGCATACCCCCTGCGCGGCAAGAGCATCAGCGATGTGCTGGACATGACGGTGGAAGACGCCCTGGACTTTTTCACGGAGAAGACCGAGAAACAGGTCAATGCCGTGCTGCGCGCCATGAACAATGTAGGGTTGGGATACCTGCGATTGGGCCAGCCGCTCAGCACCCTGTCGGGCGGCGAAGGGCAGCGGTTGAAGCTCGCCACGCAACTCCACAAGCAGGGCAGTGTCTACGTGATGGATGAACCCACAACGGGGCTACACCTCTC
>CAZYQJ010000209.1:0-3297 GCA_964649925.1 uncultured Litorilinea sp. | reverse complement strand
AACAGCCTGTTGATGGGCATCAATGACCGGCTGGTGGATGCCGGGAACACCGTCATCCTGATCGAGCATCACCTCGACGTGATCCGGCAGGCCGACTGGATCATCGACCTGGGCCCGGAAGGGGGCAGCGCCGGTGGTGAAGTGATGTTCGAGGGGCCGCCGTACGCACTGAAACGGTGCGAACACAGTATCACGGCGCAGTTTATCTAAGAACGGAAGGCGGCGCGGCTAGAGGTTCAGTACATAGCCCAAGCCGCGCCGGGTCTCGATCAGATCGGCGTTGGGATCAATGCGGCGCAACTGGCTGCGTAACGAGCTTAAGGCGCGATCCAGGGCATCGGCATCCAAACCGGGATCGTAGTCATGGCCCCAGAGGGCCGCAGCCAGGCTTTCACGCCGACAGACTTCGCCAGCGTGCTGGTAGAGGTGATGGAGGAGGCGGAACTGTGCCGGTGTGAGGTCAAGCGCTGTGCTGCCGAGAGAGAAAAGCATTCTGCGCTCGTCATAGTGCAGACGGGATACAGGGATGACGGTCGGGTCTGGGTCAACGAAACGCAGGATGGCCGCGGCTGCGCCCAGCCCAATCAGATCGCGGTCACTCAACACATGCGGGGCATCGAGACGCTTGCCGTTGAGAAATGTGCCATTGGCGCTCCCCGCATCGACCAATTGATAGCGCGGCCCTACGCGCTCGATCTTGGCGTGGAGCCGTGAGATAATGCCGCGCGGCACAATGATCTGGCAAAGGGGAGAACGGCCTAGCGTGTAGACATCCGAGTCCAGGGTGATTTCTGCCGGTTGTATATCGTCGTGCAAGGCCAGTAACTGTGCAGCGTGTTGAGATGAAAGCGAGGACATAGCACCCCTTCTTGGTCGATTCTTGCTGCCCGTATTTGCGTCTACTTTCAACCTAAAGCATACGCGCTGGCCTGCTCCAGATCCATCGTCTGCCCCTCCGCCCAGGCCGCGGCAAAGGCTTCCTGGCCCAGCACAGCGCGCAGTGCGTCGAGCCTTGCAGCCTCCTCCCCGCGCACATAAGGCGGAACATGCAGCCCCAGCCTCAGGCGCAGCGTTTCGGCGGCGGCATACAGGCGTGCCGCCCGACCCGCGGCGGTTTCTGCCATCGCCAACGCCGCGAATGCTTTGAGCACCTCGACGATCCCTTTGTGGTCGCGCACATGCACCTTAAGCCTCAAGCTCTCGCCCAGATCAGCAGCGGCTGTGCCATAGTTCTGCCGGACAAGGGCAATCTGGCCTCGACTGTAGAGGGAGTCACTCAACCCAAAGGGATTGCCGATCTCGCGCTGCAGGGAAACGCTCTCTTCGCTCAGAACTGCCGCCGCGGCATCGTTTCCTCGATGGCAAGCCAACAGGCTCAGGCGATCCAGCAGCCGCGCAATCTCCTTTTTGATGCCCAATGCCCGCGCCAGCGCAAGGCCAGACTGGTACTCTGCTTCTCCGATTTCGTTATCGCCTTGCAGCCTGGCAAGCTCTCCAAGATCGAAATAGAGTGAGGCCATGTCGGCTTGATTCGACAGCCGCTCGAAGAGGCGTTTTGCTTCGTGGTAGAGCTGTGACGCTTGGGCATACTCGCCGCGCTCGCGGGCAACAGTGCCCAGTTTGTGCAGGTTCCAGCCAATGCCGCGCTCATCGCCCAGTTCGCGATAGAGAGCCAGGCTCTCGACGCTGTATGTCTCCGCTCCAGCATAGTCCCCTTGAGTGAGTTTGATCGCCGCCAAATTGGAGATGGTCACTGCCATCCCGGCGCGCAGGTTGAGGCGGCTGCTGCCCTGCTGACCGATAAGTTGGCGATGGATAGCGAGAGCCTCTTCGGTAAAGGCAACGGCCTGTTCGCATTGGCCTTGGAGCAGGGCCACATGCCCCAAGTTTGTCAGGGTGTTGGCGGTGGCGTAGCGGATGCGGAGGATCTCGTCCGGCCCTGTTAAGGACGGCAACAGATCCTGCAAAAGCTGTAAGGCTTCTGTGTAGTGTTGACTGGCAATGGGATAGTCTCCCTGGTCGAGGGCCAAGTTACCTGCGCCGTGGAGTGGCAGCCAGCGGCTTGATACAGGCGTCTCGGCACGGCGCTGCAGGGCGCGGTCCAGCCAGAGCCGCCCTTCCTGGAAGTAACCGCGGATTTCCCAGAAACGCCAAAGCGAACCGGCAAGGCGCAGACCGGCTTCAGCCCCCTCTGGGTCGGAGAAGTAATAGGTGAGGGCGGCGCGTAGATTCTCAACCTCCAGATCCAAAGCGTTTACCCATGCTGCAACCTCGGCGCTCCACATCCCACGCGCCGCTTCTTGTGCAACCTGGTCATAGTAGGCCGCGTGCGCGCCGCGCACGCTGTCCGCCTCCCCTTCCTCGTCGAGCCGCCTCAACCCAAACTCACGTACCGTCTCCAGCAGGCTGAAGCGCGGCGCAGGGTCTCCACTCTCAAAGGGTTTGAGCATGCTTTTGCCGACGAGCGCAGCCATCGTTTCGAGTACGGACACTTCGTCCAGGCCAGTCCTCTGGCAGACGGCTTCGGCGGCTTCGAGCGCAAAGCTGCCGGAAAAGACACAGAGCCGCCGGAAGATCGCTTTCTCCTCGTTGTCGAGAAGTTCGTAGCTCCACCCAATCGAGGCACTCAGGGTACGTTGACGGTCCGGCAGGTCGCGCAGGGCGCGGTTGGGCAGGTCGAGCCGTTCGGCCAATCGGGCGAGAATAGCCTGAGCCGGGAGAACCTTGATGGATGCCGCCGCCAACTCGAGGGCCAGCGGC
Source organism: uncultured Litorilinea sp. (assembly GCA_964649925.1). Taxonomy (GTDB): domain Bacteria; phylum Chloroflexota; class Anaerolineae; order Caldilineales; family Caldilineaceae; genus QEUY01. Next base: position 537 of record CAZYQJ010000209.1, on the reverse strand, counting down.
AGCCCGTCCAGGCGTTTGCAGATTTCGGCGACAGCGGCAGCGTTTGCCGGATGCAGCGTGAAGTCAGGTTTGATGGCCTGGGCGCGCTGGACAAAGAGCCGGATCGCCGCATAACGCCCCAATTCCTCCGGTGCGGGAAGCTGGCGTAGGTCCGGAAGCTCCAGCGCGGGCACAGGGAACTCCTGCTCGCCGCGCACCTGGAGCGCCTCCCGGTTGGTGACCAGGATCTTGAGGCGCGGTGCGGTGGTCAGCAGATCGCTGATCTCCGGCGCGGCGCTGACGACCTGTTCAAAGTTATCGATCAGAAGCAGCAGTTCTTTGTCCTGTACGTAGGTGTGGAGGCTTTGGCGTACGCCGGTCTTGGGCGTCTCGCGCACCCCCAAGGTCTGCGCAATCGTGGGCAGAACCAGCGCGGCCTCATGGATCGGGGCAAGCGAGACAAAAAAGACGCCATCGCGGAAGTGGGCCAGACAGCGGGTGGCTATCGCCAGCGAAAGCCGGGTTTTTCCAATCCCGCCCGGCCCGGTGAGCGTGACA
>CAZYQJ010000208.1:0-8195 GCA_964649925.1 uncultured Litorilinea sp. | reverse complement strand
CCATGAAGCTCGACCCCTATCTGAATGTCGATCCAGGAACCATGTCTCCCTATCAACATGGGGAGGTCTTTGTCACCGAAGATGGGGCTGAAACCGACCTGGACTTGGGTCACTACGAACGCTTTGTCGACGAGAACCTGAGCAAAGTCAGCAACGTGACCAGTGGGCAGATCTACAACTACGTCCTCGAACAAGAGCGCAGGGGGGACTATCTGGGCGGCACGATCCAGGTGATCCCGCATGTCACCAACGAGATCAAACGGCGCATTGGGCTGGTGGCGCGCACGACCCAGGCTGACGTCATCCTGGTCGAGATCGGCGGCACCGTCGGCGACATCGAAGGGCTGCCCTTCCTGGAAGCAATCCGCCAGATGCGCAAGGACGTGGGTCGCCGCAATACGCTTTATATCCATGTCACCTGGCTGCCCTACATCGGCGCGAGCAAAGAACTCAAGACCAAACCCACCCAGCACAGCGTGCGCGAACTCCGCAGCATTGGCATCCAGCCGGACGCCATCGTCCTGCGCAGTGATCACCCCGTGGACGACGACGTGTGCGCCAAGATCGCTCTCTTCTGTGATGTCGAACAGGAAGCCGTCATCCCCTTGGTCACAGCCGACAGCATCTATGTCGTGCCCCTGAGCCTGGAAGATGCGGGGCTGGGCGAATGGCTGGTGAACCAGTTGGGGCTAGCTGCCACCCGCAACCCTGCCGAAGGTCTGGCCGACTGGCGCACCTTTGTGGAGGAAGTACGCAAGGAGCGGCCTGTCTTGCGTATCGGTCTGGTGGGCAAATATGTCGAGTTGGAGGACGCGTACTTCAGCGTCAAAGAATCGCTCATGCATGCGGCGCTCGCCGTTGGGCGGCATGTCGAGATCGAGTGGATCAGTTCTGAAGACCTGGAGAAAGGGCGCAACCTGCACCGCTTTGCCCAAGTCGACGGCATCGTCGTGCCGGGCGGTTTTGGCTATCGCGGCATCGAAGGCAAGATCGTCGCTGCACGCTATGCACGCCAACATCAAATCCCCTACCTCGGCCTCTGTCTGGGGATGCAGGTCATGTGTATCGAACTGGCACGCACCATCTTTGAAAGCGATGAACCCAACAGCACCGAGTTCGATCTCAGCACGGAGTACCCGATCATCGACTTGATGCCTGACCAGCGCGATATCGCCGATATGGGCGGGACAATGCGCCTGGGCAGTTATCCCTGCCGACTCATACCGGGCACGCGCGCCGCCGCGGCCTACCAGATGCAGGGCTATGGCAACGTTGTGCAAGAACGTCACCGCCACCGCTTTGAGTTCAACAACCACTACCGCGCCGACCTCGAAGCCCACGGCATGGTCTTTAGCGGCCTGTCACCCGATGGCCGCCTGGTGGAGATCGCTGAGTTGTCCGACCATCCGTATATGGTGGGCAGCCAGTTTCATCCCGAATTCAAGAGCCGCCCCAACCAGCCTCACCCATTGTTTGTGGGTTTGATGCAGGCAGCGGCGAATTACCAAGATCAGCATGGCGCGGGGGATGTGATGGAAGAAATCGAGGAACGGGTGGCCGCACCCCAGGTAAACAAATCCTGAATGAGTTGGTCAGAGGTTGTCAGCAAGTGCGCTGTTATGTCATAATGGGTTGCGGCACAACGCCAGAGTCACCCCTGGCGTCCCGGCCTAATTGGAATGGATGAGGAATGGATGACCGGCCTACCAGGAGATCCCGTCCTGGCCGGTCTGGAGTAGGGGAGGAAGCGCGGAATGTCCGGACATTCAAAATGGTCTACTATCAAACGCAAAAAGGGCGCAAACGACGCCGCGCGCGGAAAGATCTTTACGCGGCTGGCGCGTGAGATCCAGATCGCGGCGCGCGGCGGCGCCGATCCCAACGCCAACTTCGCACTGCGCATCGCCGTCGACCGGGCGCGCGCCGAGAACATGCCCAAAGACAATATCGACCGGGCCATCCGGCGTGGTGCAGGGTTGGAAAAAGATGCTGCCGAGATTGAGGAAGTCAGCTACGAAGGCTATGGTCCTCACGGGGTCGCCATGATCGTGCAGTGCCTCACCGACAACCGCAACCGCACCATCTCGGACGTGCGCCGTGCCTTTACACGCGCCAACGGCAGCCTGGGCGAACCTGGCTCGGTAGCCTGGCAGTTCACCGAGAGCGGGTATCTGGTGTTCAACCTGCAAGATGACCAGGGTAGCGACAAACAGATCGACCCCGACGAACTCTTTATGGCCGCGCTAGAGGCTGGCGCAGAGGATGTGGTCACCAGCGAGGACGCTGTAGAGGTCTATACGGCGCGCACTGACTTTGCCCAGGTCAGCCAAGCCCTGGCCGATGCCGGTTTCAACCCCGACGAATCCAAACTGATTCAGAAACCCAACACCACGATCACCCTGGAGGCGGAAGAGGCGAGTACAGTCCTCAACTTGATCGAAGCGTTGGAAGACCTGGATGATGTGAGCGACGTCTATCACAACCTTGAACTGACCGACGATCTGGTCGCCCAGTTCGCTTAACCCACAGGATCGGAAAACGGTGCCGGTTGCTCGGCCAAACGGATCGCAGGAGGGGGCGCAGCCACCCCCTCGATTTGAATATGTGGTGCTGGGCATTGATCCCGGCACCGCGACCACCGGCTATGGCGTGGTGGCGATGACCCTGGAGGGTGATTTTGAGTTGCTGGCCTGCGGCGTCATCCGCACCGAAGCGGGTGTGCCCATGCATCTGCGCCTGCGTGAGATCTTCGAAGACCTCCAGCATATCATTGCTGAGTTCCGCCCACACGGGCTGGCTGTCGAAAAACTCTTCTTTGGCCGCAACGTAACAACGGCGATTACGGTAGGCCAGGCTCGCGGCGCTGTGCTGTTAGCCGCAGCCTTGGCTGGCCTGGAAGTAGCGGAGTACACCCCCGCTGAAGTAAAACAGGCGATTGCGGGCTACGGCAACGCCGAAAAACAACAAGTGCAAGAGATGGTGAAACGGCTCTTGGCGCTTGACTTTATCCCACAGCCCGACGATGCCGCCGATGGCGTTGCCATTGGTGTCTGCCACCTGCAATCCCTGATCTATCACCGGCGCATTGCAGAAACCTGACCTGTTTGCGCCTGATCCACTCCGCACAGGTACACAGATATACATGCTCCCTGATCATGACTTCCAAAACTGTACCCCCCTCTTCGGATGGAGCAAAAGAACAGGTGCATATTCTCGTCGTCGAAGACGAGTTGACGTTTCAAAAACTGATCTGCACCTCGTTGGAACGCCAAGGGCATACCGTAACCGTGGCCGGAACTGGCGCAGAAGCGTTGGCGCGGCTGCGTGAGATGCCAATCGATTTGGTACTGCTCGACATTCTGTTGCCCGATATGAACGGCTTTGACATCTGCCAGGAGATTCGCATCTTCTCGCGCGTCCCGATCGTCATGCTGACATCGCTCAACCGTACCGACGACATTGTTCACGGCTTCAACGTGGGGGCCGATGACTATATCACCAAGCCCTTTCGCATGCGCGAAGTGCAGGTTCGGATCGAGGCGATCCTGCGCCGCCTGCGCTGGCACAGCACACAAACGTCGGGTGAAATCATCTGCGGCAACCATGTCTCGATCAACGAGCGGACACAGGAAGTGCTGGTGCGCGGCAAAAATGTCCACCTGACCCCCATTGAATACCGGCTTATGCGCTATCTGATGGAACGACCCAACCGGCCCATCAGCAAAGGGGAGCTGTTCCAGGAAGTCTGGGGCTATAATCTGTCGGGGGGCACCAACTTGGTAGAAGTAGCCATACGGCGGCTGCGCAGCAAGATCGAAGAGGCCCCCTCACAGCCCAAACTGATCGTCACAGTGCACGCCGTAGGCTACAAATTTGTCTGCGAACCGCCCGCAGGGGCGGGCGGCTAGGGCGTTTGCCTCGCCAGGAGTATAACATGATTCGAATGGTGCGCGGGACGGTCATTGCCCGCAGCAAAGATGCGCTGGTGATCGATGTGGGCGGCATTGGCGTCAAAGTTGCCGTTACCGAGGCCATCTCGTTGGAGTCTGACCTCGGGTCGACGGTCGCGCTGCACACCTATCTTCAAGTCCGCGAGGACGCGCTCAACCTCTACGGCTTTGCCAGCGAGGACGAGCTATCCACGTTTGAATTGCTGTTGGGGGTCAGCGGCGTAGGCCCCAAAGTCGCGCTTGCCACCCTAGGGGTGCTCAGTCCGGACGCACTGCGCGCAGCTGTTGCGGGCGAAGAACCCGCCCTCATCGCACGCGTGCCGGGCGTGGGCAAGCGTACCGCCGAAAAGATCGTCCTCGAACTGCGCGATAAACTCAAACAAGCGGTAGGCCTGCAAGCCCTGGCCAGCACCACCGATGTGGACAGCGAAGTGATTGAAGCGCTCATCGCCCTGGGCTACAGCGTGGTGGAGGCGCAGCGCGCTGTCCAAAAGGTGCCCAAAGACGCGGTCGGCGTGGAAGAACGGCTGCGCCTGGCGCTCAGCCAATTCACAGCCTAAGATTCCCCTGCCGCTTTGACACAAAGGTATGCTCCCCCGTATAATTCTCGCGTTTGCAGACCGGAATCAAGTTCGCCCGGCGAGTATGACCGATGGCGCGGCCAAGAGATTATTAGGAAACCCCATATATGGCAGAAGTACAAACATTACGCAAAGGCAATATTTACGAAGAAGACAACCAACTCTGGCGTGTGTTGGATTTCCAGCACATCAAAATGGCGCGCGGCGGCGCAACCATCCGCCTGCGGGTGCGCAACCTGCGCACCGGGTCCACCGTCGAAAAGACCTATAACAACGGTGCACGCCTGCAGGATGTGCGCCTCGATCAACGCCAGGTGCAGTATCTCTACAACGACGGCGAGTTCTACTACTTCATGGACACCGACACCTTTGAGCAGCTTACACTGGGCGCGGATGTCCTGGAAGGGATCACCGACTACCTGCTGGATAATATGGTGGTCGAGCTAGAGTCCTATGAGGGCGAGCCGATTAACGTCAGCCTGCCCACCACGGTTGACCTCAAAGTTGTGTGGGCAGAGGCAGCGGTCGCCGGAGATACCGCCAACGCGCCCACCAAACAGGTCGAGTTGGAGACCGGGCTGAAGATGCAAGTGCCCATGTTTGTCAATGAAGGCGATACCATCCGCGTGGATACGCGTGATGGCCGGTACGTCACGCGCGTGCAGAAATAAGGCGGTTCAGGGCCGGTGCTGCGCCCTGCACGCAGGACGTACACCGGTCTAAACCACGCGCAAACTTGCCTCAAACCCACCGATTGGCGTATACTATAGGGGTATCCCTTTGGGCCGTTGTAGCTCAGTCGGTAGAGCAGCGCCCTCGTAATGCGCAGGTCATCGGTTCGAGTCCGATCAACGGCTCCAAGCAAGACGCCTCACCGTGGTGTAATCACCCTGGTGAGGCGTCTTTTTTGTCTCTGTTGATTGGCGTGGGCGTTTAGGCGTACCAGTCTGCCAGCAGCGTTTCGCCCGCGGTCACCTCTCGGCTGAAGGTGGCTGCATCCAAATTAGCGCCGCAGACCACCAGTGCGACACGCTTTCCCCTCATCCGTGACCGCAGCGGGCCGCATAGCGCCGCGGTGGCCGCCGCACCCGCCGGTTCCACTGCCAGCTTCATCGACCGGAAAAGCAGGGCCATGCCGCGGCGCATATCGTCGTCTTCAATCAACACCACTTCGTCAATCGTACGCTGCGCCACCTCAAAGCTGTACGGTGCGGCGTGGGGTGCGCCCAGGCTGTCGGCAATCGTCCGCACCTGATCGATTGATTGGGGGCTGCCCGCCTGCAGGCTGCGGTACATCGTATCTGCACCGGTCGGCTCCACCCCGATCACCTGGCAATCCGGCTGAACTTGTTTGATGGCCGCGGCCATGCCTGCCGCCAGCCCGCCGCCGCCAACCGGGATGATTACCGCGTCCAGCGCGCTCGCCTGGGCCATCAGTTCCAGGCCCAGCGTGGCCGGGCCAAGCATGGTGCGCGGCCCCTCAAAGGGGTGGACAAAGGTGCGTCCCTCCTCCTCCTGGATGTGGCGCACCCGCTCAAAGGCCTGCGCCACATCTGCCACCAACACCACCTCCGCCCCATAGCGGTGGCAGAGGTCCACCCGAAAGGGGTTGGCCGACTGCGGCATCACGACCTTAGCGGATGTACCCGCCAGCCGCGCTGCGTAGGCGACAGCGATGGCATGGTTGCCTGCGCTGACAGCGGTGACGCCTTTGGCGCGGGCGGCGGCGTCCAGCCCGAGAATCGCCGACAGCGCGCCGCGCAATTTGAACGTGCCCGTGTGCTGGAATAGCTCCAGTTTAAGCAGGACTTCTGTCTCCGTCCCCATCAGCGCCGACAGGTCGGTCGCCTGCCAGTGCCAGAGGGGCGTTTCTACGATCAACGAGCCGAGTTGTCGGCGTGTGGCGCGGATCGCCTCCAGCCGTAGCTGATCCATCTATTTTGCCTACCAATCCAGCATACCGCGCTGATACATCGTATACAGCCCGTACAGAAGATAAAAGAGGACAGCCGTCACCAGCACCCCCAGTACATAGTCGCCGCGCGCCCACAGCCGCTTCAACTGCGCCCACACGCCCAGCGGGCGGTACAGCACGATCAGCGCCAGGATGACCAACAGAAGAAGGATGCGCAGCCCTTTCATCGATCCACTTCCTGGCAGGATCGATTAGCGCCGCATGGGTTCGCCTGCGCGGTCAAACCTCTGGTACAATCAGACCCCAAGCAGCGCATAGCCTGGCTGTGCATACACTTGTGTTTGCTCATGACATTAACCTGGATTGGCTCTCAACTTAGCCCCCAAGCGCCGGGCTTCTGGCTCTTGATCAGCTTTCTGGCCTCGGCGCTGATCCTCTCCGTGCGGACCTATCTCCCGGCCTGGCAGTACCGGCTGCTCTGGATCGCCCACTGGCTCTTGATCCCCTATCTGGGGATGCTGCTGGGCGGGCTGTCTCCCCGTCTGTTGGGGTTGAGCCGGATCGACTGGCTGGCCGGGTTGAGCCTCGGGCTGGGCATCCTGTTTGCGGTGGTGGTGCTGCTGATCCTGGTGCGGGCCACGGTCGAGATCGCCAACCCGAACCAGCCTGCGCCAGAGACCGGCGCCGCGCCAGGCGGCTGGCATGCCTTTAGCGACACACTGTTGATGAGCGGCGTCACCGAATTCCATTGGGCCTTTTTGCGGGGCGCTCTTTGGGAGATCTTTCTCTTCCGGCCCGAACCGCTGGCGCTGCCTGGCTACTGGGCCGTTTGGGGCGCTGCGCTGATCGCTGCCGGGGAAACCCTGGCGGCGCGACCTCGCTTTATCCCCTGGCTCTTGCAGATGGCGACCCTGCTGGTCACCAGCGTTCTATTCTTCTACACAAGCAACTTCTGGCTGTGCTGGGCCTTGCATACTGCGGTTCAGTGGATCGGCAGCCCCAGCACCCCGATCCCCCGGCGTTGGGCGGCACGCCTCCAGAGCGAGCGGCTAGATTAAAAAGCCGACCAGCAGCATTAAAGCGGTCAACACGACCGTCACCACGCCCAACTGGCGTAAATCCTTGATGATATACCGGTACTCCCGGTTCCAGTCCACCCCCGCGCTAGCGGGTACGCTGGCCGCCTGATCCTCGCCCGGGGTAGGCTGCACCTGAACCGCCCGGCTGCGCGGTGTTGGCGTGCGCGCGCCGCGGCTGCTGCGTGTCGTGCGGGTGGTGCGTCTGCGGTTGGTTGCCATGCAATGACCTTCCTATCATGCCGTCAAACAAACTTTCGTTTCATCCCCTCATTATACTGTCCCGGCGGACAGGGGGACAAACTTGGAGCCATCTGCATCCGCTGGGTCAGTGTGCAGCACGGTGCAGGATGCGCCGCCGGATCAGCGCGGCCATACTGGACACTTCGGGGATGGTCGTCCGACTCAACAGTAGGGCATAGACAGCCAGCCCGCCGCTGCCCGCCGCTGCCAACACCCCCAGATCGCGCATCATCCCCGGCGGCAAGCTTTGGCCCACCCATGCGGCCAGCAGCCACGCCACCCCGCCCATCACCGCCGCGGCCCCGCCAATCCACACCAGGCCGCGGCCCAGGTGGGTATGTAACTGCTTCACTTGACGCCCCAGTAATACGGCCATGATCAGGGCATGGCCTGCCTGTTTAGCCGTATCCGCCCACACCAGCCCCAAATA
>CAZYQJ010000207.1:0-8222 GCA_964649925.1 uncultured Litorilinea sp. | reverse complement strand
TCAGCCTGCGCTCCGCAGTTCATGGCATGTGCGATTACCGCATCCAGGTGGGGCGACGGGATGCCGCCTAACGCCAGCAGGGGAAAAATACGCACTTCACGCGCCACGCGCAGCAGTTCTTGGACTGCGGCCAGGTGAAACGACTGATCGAGTTGTTCTGAATACAAAAAGAGCAAGTGCGAACAAAGGGCCAGGTCAAACTGGTTGTCCGCAAAGTCCAGACGGGGGAGCGCCCCGTTCAGGTAACGCCCTTCTGCGCGCCCCGCTGCATAGTCTGCAAGAAACCCCTCCATAGCGGCAAGCCGGATCCGGCCCAGATCGTCGGGATCGGCAAACTCACGCCAGACATAGAGATGCATGGTCTGCTTCACCTGCCCAATGATCGTGGTATAGGTGGCATCGACGCGGCTGCGGATCTCGCCAGCGGAAAACGCATAGAGCGGGTCAACCGACACGACTTGTCCCCCTTGCGCGTTGATCTCGGCGTTGAAGCTGGCCGGGCCGTCGCCACACCCTAAGATCGAGCGGGTCAGGTCGGCACGGGTCAGGTCAAACATGCGGATGTATTCGCTGGCATTGCGCCCCCAGGGCACGACTTCGCTGAGTTTCATCGCATCACTTTACCCGCGCAACAGGCTCTCCGCCAATCGCGCCAACCCGGCAAAGAGCGGCATCCATCCATCCGCACCATGGGGCGCAGCGATTGGGCCACGATCTCACAGGTGGTCTGGACAAGGGGAACCGCCAGCAAGATATAGACGATCAGCAAGGGGTAGATAAACTGGGCGCGGTAGTCGGTCAAGAAGCGCGGCACATCCTCCAGATAGCCGAGCCCTGCCGGAAGGATGATCAGGATGACGCCGATGGCCGCAACCACCGACCAGCGCGGGAACGGCAGGCGGCCCATCCACCTGTCGATCAGCAACAACTGTTGCGGCGTGAGCCGGACCGCACTGCCCCTGTCTATCATCTAGCCGATCCCGCACCCTGTAGGTGCGATACTCCGCGTTAATCCATGACGGAGCCGCAGCTCAGGTCCACGACAGTCCCGGTCATTGCGCTGGCGCGATCTGACGCCGCAAAGACCGCTGCGTTGGCAACTTCTTCCAATGTGGGGAGACGGTCCAGGACGGTCCCATTTTCCATGAACGTCCTCGACTCGACATGGTCGCTAGGCCACGTCTCTGGGATTGCATTGGGGCGCAGGCAGACCACGCGAATCCCTTGTGGGCCAAGTTCACCTGCCAGGCTGCGCGAGAACGCTTCGATAGCCGCGCATGCTGTGCTGAAGCCTCCCGTCAAGTGGTATCTGCGGTCCCGACCGGAGAGTACAGACGAGGAAGACGAGAGGGTCAGGATGACACCGGATCCTTTGCGCGCCATGTGACGGGCTGCTGCCGTCGCGGTCAGGAAATGCGTTTTGACACCCGTCAGAATGGGCGTCGTAAAGTCCTCATGATCCATCTGGAGCAGAGGGGTTCCTTGCAGGTCGCCGCGGATCCAAACCGCGTTGAAAGAGATATCGATGCTGCCCGCCCTTTGTACGACCGCATCCAGGTGCTGCTCAATGGCCTGTGGATCGAGGGCGTCTACCGTAGCCACCTCGGCTGATCCGCCCGCGCTGGATATGTCGCCGGCTACGGTTTCGAGCGCTGACTGGGTACGGCCAGCCAGGAAGACATTGGCTCCCTCATGTGCAAAGGCACGCGCCACTGCGCCGCCAATGTGACCTCCTGCCCCGTAGATGACCGCGTTCTTGTCCTTGAGCAGCATATGGGTTTTCCTCCTTGTTTTGTGCGGATGTGGGGATTCCGGGTTCTGAATGACACCTCTGCCGGGAATTATGCTTCCCGCAACCCAGAATCAGCAAATATGTTCTACCACAACCCCAAGGAGAACCCAATTCTATATGTCAACGCGAACATACAAACAGCTTGAAGACCGGACGACGGACGTTCCCTAGTTGGGCGGGTCGTCGCCAAAGTTGCCTATCTCGACATCGCCCAGGGCGCGCAGCAAGTCGTCGCGGCGCAAGATCACCGCCACCCCGCGCACGCCCGACCCCATCGAGACCTCAGGCGGAGCCAGCACGCTCTCATCCACCAGCACGCGCACAGGCCGCCGCAGCCCAAACGGGGCCACTGCGCCGCGCGGATAGCCGGTCACCGCCAGGACTTCGGCCTCGGTCGCCATGGTCAGCCGTGACTGCCCCAGATAGCGGCGCAGGGCACGCCAGGAGACCTGCCCCGGCCCGGCCATCAGCACCATGGCATAGTCGTCTTCGCCCAAACGGAACAGGAGACTGCGTACCACCTGATTCGGCTGCTGCCCGCGCTCAGCCGCAGCCTGCTCCACAGAAGCCACCGGCCCCGTGTGGCGATAGACACGATGCGCGATACCCTGGGCAGCCAACGCCGCCGCGACCGGTGGAATCGGTTGATCCGTCATGAGGATAGACGTGCGCGCCCCTTAGCCCTTGAGCGCACCGACTGTAATGCCCTTCTGAATCTGCCCTTGGAAGATGACATAGACGAGCAGCGTCGGCACCATGATCATACTGACCGCGGCGAAGAGCGCGCTCCAGTCATTTTGATAATACTGCTGGTGCAGCATATAGGCCAGCCCTTGCGTCAGCACATAGCGCTTGGCATCGGTCATCAGCACCAGGGGCAGCAGATACTGGTTCCACATCCCCAAGAAGTTGAAGATACCGATACTGAGCAGCCCGGGCTGGGCCAGCGGCAGCATGATGCGGAAAAAGACCTGATACTGGCTGGCCCCGTCGATGATGCCTGCTTCGTGCAGTTCCGATGGCAGCGTCTTAAAGAACCCTGTCAGGAAAAAGACGCTGAAGGGCAGCGAATAGGCTACATAGACCAGGATCAGCCCGTGATAGGTCGAGAGCATGTTGAGGTCTTTGACCAGGAAGAAGAGCGGGATCAACGCCAGAAAGACCGGAAAGAGCATCCCAGCCATAAACAGGTAGAAGATGACCCGGTTGCCAGGAAAGGGAAAGCGCGCCAGCACGTAGGCCGTCATGGCGGAGAAGATCAGGATCAACGCCAGCGACGGCAGCACGACGATAAAGCTGTTCAAGAAATACTCGCCGATGTGGGCGTCTACCCAGCCGCGGCGGTAGTTGTCCCACTGGAGCGATGTGGGCAGCGTCCACGGACTGAAGAAGATTTCCTGATCCGTCTTGAATGAGGTATAGAGCAGCCAGATCATGGGGAAGACCACGATCGCGGCCCACACCCACAACAGGACTTGCAGCAAGATGCGGACCAACACTGTGCCAAAGCTGGCACGGTAGCGAACCGGCGCTTGGCTCTCACTCTGTTTGACGAGTGCATCAGTAGCCATATCAGTACTCCAGACTTTCACGGCGCAGCAAACGGGCCAAGACGACCGCGATCAACAGCGTGATGAAGAAGAGGGTCACAGCGATGGCCGTGCCATAACCAAACTTGCTGTTGAGGAACGCTTCGTTATACAGATAGGTCGAAAGCACCTCAGACGAACGGCTGGGGCCGCCTTCAGTCATGGTCATGGTGATCGTGAACATGTTGGTCGCGCCGATCATGATAAAGATGATGGCGGTTTGCAGCGTGTCCCAGATCAGCGGGATCGTGATCGTCCAGAAGATATACCAGCGCGACGCACCGTCGAGCATGGCCGCCTCATAGAAGTGGGACGGGATCGACTCCATGGCGGCGATGAACAGCACCATGTAAAACCCAACCGCCTGCCAGATGGTGACAGCGGCAATTGACCCCAGCACCGTGTCCGGGTTGCCCAACCAGACCGGCGGGTTGCTGATGCCCACCAGGTTGAGCAGCGATCTGAGGATGCCGATGGTGGGGTGGTAGACAAAGCTCCACAACACGCCGATGGCGACGACCGACATCACCTGCGGGAAAAAGTACGTGACCCGAAAGAACTTAGCAAACCGTACCCCTTGCGTAAAGACAAAGGCAAAGAAAAGCGCAATGCCCAGTGTAAAGACGGGCAGGACGATGACATAGTAGACATCGTTGCCCAACGCGTTCCAGAAGTTTGCGTCCTGGAGCATGGCCTGGAAGTTGCCCAAACCGATGAACACCGGCGGATTCGCCAGCCCGCGCCATTGGGTCAAGCTGATATACATGGCGCGTATGTAGGGGTAAAAGACAAAGGTGAGATAGAGGATCAACGACGGCGCGAGGAACGGGATGATCAGACGGTATTTGTTGCGATACATGCGCTATCTCCACATGACTTACGGAAACAGGACCGGCCCGCGTTCGCGCGGGTACGCAGACCGGCCCTGCTATCAGCCTGCACCGACAAGCGATCAGGCGGTACGCTCGTACTTGATGATGTCCGGGTCGGCCTTGACCTCGTCAGCCTTGGCCTGCACCGCCTCGATCCACTGTTCCGGCGTAACGCGCCCGGTGAGCAGATCGCCTGTGCGGTCACGCGCTTCCTCCATCAGAGGCACATACCAAGAATCCCACTGATCATCAAAGGTAGCCTCGCCCGAGGCCTCGGCGATCTCGATGGCCGAGGTCACGGCAGAACTCAGTTCAACGCCCTCGGTGCCGCCAAAGACGGGCATAATGGCGCTGACATTCTGGGCGAACCACTTGGCATTCTCCTTAGACATCAGGCAGCGCAGAAATTCCATCCCGCCGATGGGGTTCGCAGCCTGCGACGGCACGATGAAGTTTTCGCCGGACCACGCCATGACAGAGGCGTAGGTGCTCTCGTCCTGTGCACCGGGCACAGGCTTGACCACCATATTGAAGTTCTCCGGGGTCAACTCGCGCATCTCGTTTTCGAGCCAGGTGCCGCAGGGGATAAAGACGGCGCTCCCGCGCAGCCATTCGGCCTGAGCCTCGGTATGGGTCAACCCTTCGGTGCCGGGCATGATGTACTCGTTGGTATACAACTCATACATCTGCTGCAGCGAAGTCAGCACAGCCGGGTGCTCCCACGCGCCGTCCACCAGGTTGTCGATATCGATGATGACCTGCAGGCCGCCGTTCTTGTAGATCAGCGGCATGAGCACACCAAAGTTCATGTACTGCGGATAGCGCCCCTGGTATGTCCACGGCGCAATGCCCTCACCCTTGACCATCTCACAGAAGTCGAGCATGGCCGCCCAGGTCGTGGGATATTCCCAGCCTTTTTCCTCAAACAGCGTCTGGCTGTACCAGATGCCGGAGACGGTATAGGCCATCTTCAACTCATACTGAACACCACCCCACTTGCCGCTGTCTTGCGATCCAGGGAAGAGCGTTTCGCCAAAGGTCTTGCCCGGCGTGTCCAGCGACGGGGCATTGAGGAGCGGGGCCAAGTCCATTAACTGGCCTTCTGCGACCAGAGCAGCGGTGTCGAGGTTGCCTGCGCCGCTGTTGTCGATCACATCAGGCGGGTTGCCGCCGATGAAGCGCGGGCGCAACTGTTCGCCTACGCGCTGGATCCCTTCGACGGTCATCTCGTTTTCAGGGTGCAGGGCGCGGAAGATATCAGCGGCGTTGTCCAGGTAGCCGCGGCCAAACCCACCCTCAAAGAAGACACCATCAACGGATGTGCCTGCTTCCAGGCCGAGCGGGTTGATGGCCTCTTCGGCAACCTCGAACGGTAAAGCGGGGGCCGCGGCAGCTTCACCTGCGGGGGCTGTCGTCGCGGCAGCAGCCGGGGCCTCGCCTGGCGTAACAGCAGTCGGCGCACAAGCCGCTAAGGCCCAGCCAGCACCCAAAACAGCCGAGCCTTTCAGAAATGTGCGGCGTGACAGAGAACTTTGCTCTTTCATCATGCACTCCATAGGGGCTATTGGAAATAGATTGTAGAACAGATTTGCGATGGGACGTCATACCATCCGGTGGGAAACACCAACGAGGTCAGCAGGTGGCACCACAAGTCGGAGGTATGTACACAAAACAACAGGTGAAAGAAGAGAGTAACAGATAGGAACTTCCCTATCTAGTAGGTCATTATACTCCAAATGAAAGAATTGTGACCAATGCAATTTTCGCCGAGGTATCGCGCTAAAGCGGCGAGACCAGCAGGTTTGTGCGCGGGCGCGCCTTCTGGTAGTGTATGCGCTGAGCATCCCATGGCTATCCTAGAAAACGTAACTGTCTATGTATAACGGCTTAACCGATATCCCAGGCCTGAGCGTCGGCCATTGGACAAACCGCGATGCGGGCACGGGCTGTACCGCTATCCTCTGCCCCACCGGCGCGGTGGCCGGGGTGGATGTGCGCGGGGGCGCACCTGGCACGCGTGAACTGACCCTGCTCGACCCGGTCTGTATGGTGGAACGGGTACACGGCATCTTGCTGTCCGGCGGCAGCGCATTTGGATTGGCCGCCGCTGATGGGGTGATGCGCTGGCTGGAAGAACGGGGGCACGGGTTCGATGTGGGCGTGGGCAAAGTGCCCATTGTGCCTGCGGCCATCCTCTTTGACCTGTCGGTAGGCCGCCCAGATACTCGGCCTGACGCTGCGGCGGGCTATGCCGCTTGCGAGGCCGCCAGCGACGGGCCGGTAGCCGAAGGCAGCGTGGGCGCGGGCACCGGCGCAACCGTCGGCAAACTGATGGGCATCGCTCATGCCACCAAAGGCGGCGTCGGTACGGCTAGCCGTGTCTTTGAGCGCGGGCTGGTGGTGGCTGCGCTGGTGGTGGTCAACGCCGTGGGCGACGTGGTGGATCCATCCACTGGACAGATCATCGCCGGGGCGCGTGCTCTGGATAGACAGGGGTTTGCCGACTCGATGACGATCGCGTCGCGGTCGCTCGACCTTGCTCCGTCCGATTATTGGGCGCGACGCAATGCGCCGGAAAACCAACCGCTGACCAACACCACGCTGGCCGTCGTGGCGACCAATGCGGCCTTCAACAAGGCGCAGGTCACCAAGATCGCACAGATGGCGCATGACGGGCTGGCGCGCACGATCCGCCCGCTGCACACCATGATCGACGGCGACCTGGTCTTTGCGATCTCGCTGGGCCAGGCCCAGGCTGATGTGGGGATGGTGGGCGCGCTGGCCGCGGATGTGCTGAGTGAGGCGGTATTGCGCGCCGTCCGCGCCGCCGAAGGGCTGTACGGCATCCCCGCCGCGCGCGACCTCGCCAACCCCTAACTAGACTGTTTTCCAGGTCAGGGTGAATGACGGGGAATCAAACTTGATCTATAATCTCGGACGTGAGCCACACGATGGAACCGGAATACGATTTTTCCAAGGGGGAACGAGGCAAATTCCATATGCAAACCGTCGAACACACACCGATGTTGTCCGTGCGCCGCATTGTGATCACTGGCATTCTGGCCGCTATCGCCATCCTGTTGGGTGTGACTCGCTTGGGCTTTATTCCCGTGCCCAATCTATCGGGCAACGCCACGGTCATGCATGTGCCTGCCATCATCGGCGGCGTGATGGAAGGGCCGCTGGTGGGGAGCCTGGTCGGGCTGATCTTCGGCATCTTCAGCTTCCTGCAGGCCACGTCACCGCTCTTCAAAGACCCGCTGATCGCCATTGTTCCCCGGCTGTTTATCGGCGTGGTTAGCTACTATGCCTATGCAGCCCTGCGCGGGCGTAACGAATATGTGGCGCTGACGGTATCGGGGGTGCTGGGTACGTTGACCAACACCGTGTTGGTGCTGGGTATGGCGATCCTGCGCGGCTACCTGACGCTGCCTGCCGTGATCCCCATTATCCCCCAAGCCATCGCCGAAATGGTCTTCGCCGCGGCCATCACGGTCGCAGTCGTCGCCGCCTGGAAGAATGTCCAGGGCGGGCGCAAGGGTTCCTCAGTCTAGCGCGGAATGCAGGTGAGCGTTCCATCCAGCGGCGCGGCAGATCGCCCGCGCAGCAGGTGGCGGCTTCTGCCCGTCATCCTCGTCTTGGGGCTGGCCTGGCTGGGCGTCTTTACCCTGCAGCGGGCGGAACACCGATCGGCGATGGTGGGCGAACCCGCGCCGCCGCTGGCGATCACCACGTTTGACGGCGAATCCATCTCCCTGGCCGACCTGCAAGGCCGCGGCGCGGTCGTCAATTTCTGGGCCAGTTGGTGTGAACCCTGCCGGGTGGAGGCCGACCTGCTTGAAGCGGCGTGGCAAACCCACCAGAACGAGGTCGTCTTTATCGGCGTCAACCGGCAGGACACCGAAACAGGGGCGCGCGCCTTCCTGGCCGAGTTCGGCGTGAGCTATCCCAACGGCCCAGACACCGGGC
>CAZYQJ010000206.1:0-8250 GCA_964649925.1 uncultured Litorilinea sp. | reverse complement strand
GTAGGCCATGAGGCCTATGACATGCTGGGCCGCACGCCCGAAAGTATTGAAGTAGCGCGGCCCATGCGCGATGGGGTAATTGCCGATTTCGTGGTGACCGAGGCCATGCTGCGTCACTTTATCCAGACCATTGTCGGCAACATGAACCGGCTGATGCGGCCCGTCTTTAAGCCTAAGGTGATGATCAGCACGCCGAAAGGCGTGACCAGCGTGGAGGAACGCGCCGTGCATGATGCGGCCATGCAGGCGGGCGCGGGCGCTGCCTATCTGATCCCGGAGCCGTTGGCCGCCGCCTATGGGGCCGGGCTGCCTATTGGCACGCCGACCGGCAATATGGTGGTGGATATGGGCGGCGGCACGACCGAGGCCGCCGTGGCTTCGATGTATGACATTGTGGTGTGGAGCAGCGTGCGGGTCGGGGGGAATCGCTTTGACGAGGCGATTGTCAACTATATCCGCAAGAAATATAATCTGCTGGTGGGCGAGCAGACGGCCGAGGAGATCAAGATCGGCATCGGCAGCGCCCTGCCCCTGGAGGAAGAGCGCACGATGGAAGTGCGTGGGCGCGACCAGGTGACGGGGCTGCCCAAGATCATGCAGATTACGAGCAGTGAAGTCACCGAAGCCATCCAGGAACCGCTGCAAGCCGTGGTCAGCACGGTGCGCGCCACGCTGGAAAAGACGCCGCCCGAACTGGCCGCCGATATCATTGATCGGGGCATGGTGATGACCGGCGGCGGGTCGCAACTGCGCAATATCGCCCAGTTGTTGACGCAAGAGACTGGCGTACCCGCCTATGTGGCAGAGAACCCCATCGCCTGTGTGGCGTTGGGCGCGGGGCGGGCGTTGGAAAATTATGAGATTATGCGTCGCAGCCTGCCCATCGTGCCAAGCTAGTCGACGCCGGTTTGAAATTTCCAGAGTATCGGGTTTGACTTACTTGGGAAACTTCATTACAATTTAATCTGGTCTTAAGCTTTCGTGATCGTGTGGTGTCGCCCCTTTGGCTGAGAACTTTGGTCTGCAATCTACACTCCCAGCGCACACGAGGTTAACACCGTGAATCGAGAAGCTGTCGCGACGACGCGCGCGCCTGCTGCGGTCGGGCCATACTCCCAGGCCATCAAGACCGGCGGCTTTGTCTTCGCGTCCGGTCAATTGGGGTTGGACCCGGTGGACGGAAAGTTACGTGAGGGACTGGAGGAACAGACGCAACAGGCCCTGGAGAACCTGCGCGCCGTCCTGGAAGCATCCGGCGCCAGCCTGGCCGATGTCGTCAAAACGACAATCTATCTGGTAGACATGACGCAATTTAGCGCGGTCAACCGCGTCTACGGGGCTGCATTCGATGGCGTGCCTCCAGCGCGCAGCACGGTGCAAGTCGCTGCGCTGCCCTTGGGCGGACTCATCGAGATAGAAGCCATTGCCGTTGTGAGGTGAACTGACGGGCGAATGCAGGCGCCGAAGCAGGGGCTGAGATAGGGGGAATGGGCGCATCGATCTGCGGATACGGTCTGTGCGCTGTTGTTGAGGGTTGGTATTGCCGCTCTAATCGTTGGGCAATTTTATTTCTTTTTCGGAGGATGTTTTTCTTCTTATGAGCAACGGTCACGTAACACTCGATCCAACCGGTAGTCCGGCGGAGGCAAGTATGGAGGCAGAGGCGGCAGCGGTTCACCCGATGGCCCTGCTGCTGGAGCAAATTGATCTTTCCTTGCTGGAACCATCGGCGGGCGATATCCGTACCGGGGTGATTGTGGACAAGCGTCCGCATGAACTTCTGGTGGATATCGGCTACAAGTCGGAGGGGATCGTCAATGGGCGCGAACTTGACCGGATCAGCGACTCATTTGACGAACTGAATGTGGGTGACGAGGTGCCTGTCTACATCCTACGCGAGGATCGCGACGGGAACCTGCTGTTGAGCATCAGCCGTGCGCAGGCCGAAAAGGACTGGGAGTATGCTGAGCAGTTGATGGAATCGCAGCAGATCTTCGAAGGGAATGTCGCCGCCCACAATCGTGGTGGGGTGATCGTCAAGATCGGCCAGGTGCGTGGGTTTGTGCCTGCCAGCCAACTCAGCTCGGATAGCCAGAGCCAGGGTGAGGACGACCCGGAGAACGCCGACGACCGCTGGGCCAGCTTGGTGGGCCAGAACCTCATGTTGAAGGTCATCGACATCGATCGCCGCCGCAACCGGTTGATCCTCTCTGAACGATTGGCTGTGCGGGAATGGCGCCGCCAGCAAAAGGAACAGCTGCTCGAAACGCTCAAGGAAGGCGATATCTACGATGGTGTGATCAGCAGCATCGCGGACTTTGGCGCCTTTGTGGATTTGGGCGGAGCGGACGGTCTGATCCATCTGAGCGAACTCAGTTGGAACCGCGTCAACCACCCCAGCGAAGTTGTCGAGGTAGGCCAGAAACTCAAGGTCCAGATTTTGAGCGTGGATCAGGAGCGCCGCCGCATCGGTCTCAGCCTGCGTCGGCTCCAGCCGCAACCGTGGGACGTAGTCGAGGAGACCTACGAGGTGGGCCAGATCGTGCGCGGCCGTATCACCAAGTTGGTCAACTTCGGTGCGTTCGCCCGGTTGGAAAAGGACGGCATCGAAGGGCTGATCCATGTCAGCGAATTGACTGATCGCCGCATTGCCCACCCGAAAGAGGTGGTGGCGGAAGGCGAGGAGTATGACCTGCGGATCATCCGTATCGACATCGACAAGCGCCGGATGGGGTTGAGCTTGAAGCAGGCGCAGCCCGCCGGGCCAGAGGTCGAGGTGGATTGGCAGGTCGCGCCGAGCGACGAGAACGCAGAGGCCGTGGAAGTCGAGACCGACGGGCAGATGGCCGAGGCGTTTGCCGACTAAGCGACGACCACTTCAACTATGTACACAGGTTACGAGGGGACACCGCGCATGTCCCCTCGTTTCTTTCCCCGCTGTGGCCCTCCTTTCATCGAAACTTTTATTTCCGGTAAAGCGTCTATACAATACAATTGAACTTACACAATGAAACCGGTTGCTGTGTGACACTGTACCTAACGGGATAACAGAGCGACCCTAGCGTAAATAGGCCGTGTGATTCGTTGATGTAGTACTCACCAGTGAATAACCTGGCGAGGGAGAGCGTCTTCCGGGCGGCGGAGAGTGGACAAGGCGGAGACCGGGAGCGCAGCGTGCCAGCACATTGACAGCTAAGGTTTTAAGCCTAACCGTTTGGGCGGTTGACAAAGCTAACTGCCACTCGTTACAATAGGGCTAGGTAAGAAATGAGGGCAGTGCACGTTAGGCTGAACGCTAGGGCAGCCTTTGTCTGATGAAGTTCCCTCTCTCCGTCTGTCCTGTCTCCGCCTGTAAAGAGGAACTTTAGTTACGGCATCTGGCGCTTTGCTCTGGTAATGTGAGGCTGCCAGGTGATTTTGGTGAGTTTAGACTACTTCGGGGATGACTACAATGTCAGATAAACTTGACCGTTTTACGAAACGCGCACGGCGGGTCCTAACCCTGGCGCAGGAGGAAGCCCTCCGGCTGAACCATAATTACATCGGCACCGAGCATCTGTTGTTGGGCCTGGTGCGCGAGGAAAATGGGGTGGCCGTCAAGGTCCTGCGCGAGTTGGGGGTGGATCCGGGGCAAGTGATCCGTGCCGTCGAGCGCACGGTGGGTCGAGGTGAACGCCCGCCCTTCGGCAAGCCCACGTTGGCGCCGCGTACCAAGCGCGTCATCGAGTTGGCTGTAGATGAGGCGCGCCTGATGGGTCACCATTATATTGGGACCGAGCATCTACTGCTGGGGCTGGTGCGCGAGGGAGAAGGCATCGCGGTCAATGTTTTGCGTGGGCTTGGCATCAATTTGGACCGCGTGCGCACCCAGACCGCACGCAACATCCTGCAGACGCAGGCGCAGTCCAAAGAGAAGCAGAAGAAAGAGTCCAAGACGCCGTTGGTCGACCAGTTGGGATATGACCTGACGGCTGCGGCTGAAGAGGGGAAACTGGATCCCGTGATTGGCCGCCAGAACGAGATCGAGCGCATGATTCAGATCTTGAGCCGGCGCACAAAGAACAACCCGGCCTTGATCGGCGAACCAGGCGTTGGTAAGACCGCTATTGTGGAGGGGCTGGCACAGCGCATCATCGAGGGCAATGTGCCCGAACCGCTGCTCAACCGCCGCTTGCTCATGTTGGATGTGGGCAGTCTGGTGGCTGGCACGATGTATCGCGGCCAGTTCGAAGAACGGCTGAAGAAGGTGATTGAAGAAATCATCCAGTCCGATTCTGTGTTGTTTATTGACGAAGTGCACATGCTGGTGGGGGCAGGCGCCGCTGGCAGCAGTGTGGATGCCGCCAATATCCTGAAGCCCGCCCTGAGCCGGGGCGAACTCCAGGTGATCGGCGCGACGACGCTGGACGAGTACCGCAAATATATCGAAAGCGATGCCGCTCTGGAACGCCGCTTCCAGCCGATCTTGGTGGAAGAGCCTTCGATTGAAGAGACGATGCAAATCTTGCGCGGGGTCAAATCGCGCTATGAGGACCATCACAAGTTGTTGATCACCGATGAGGCGATCCACGTCGCGGCCCATCTGGCCGCGCGCTATGTGCCGGATCGCTTTATGCCCGACAAGGCCATTGATCTGATCGACGAGGCAGGCAGCCGGGTGCGGATGTACAAAGCGCCCTATGCGGCCAACCTGCGCGAGACGTTTATGAACCTCAAGAAGCTGCAGAAGATGAAGGAAGACGCGCTGGAGACCCAGCGTTTCGACGACGCCATCGATCTGCGCTATCGCGAGGTGGAGTTGGAAGCCAAGCTTAACGAGCTGCGCGAAGGGTGGAATGAAGCCGCCAACCAGCCCAAGGTGACGCCGGAGGATATCGCCGAGGTCGTCTCGATGTGGACAGGCGTACCCGTCAGCCGCATTGCCGGTGAGGAGCGCGAACGTCTGCTGGAGATGGAGAAGGTGATGCGCCAGCGTGTGATCGGCCAGGAAGAGCCGATCAAGGCGATCAGCCAGGCTGTGCGCCGGGCGCGCGCCGGGTTGAAAGACCCGCGGCGGCCCATCGGCAGTTTTATCTTCCTTGGCCCCACGGGTGTCGGCAAGACCTTGCTGGCCCGTACGCTGGCCGAGTTTATGTTCGGTAGTGAAGAAGCCCTGATCAAGCTCGATATGAGCGAGTTTATGGAACGCCACAACGTGAGCCGCCTGGTGGGCGCGCCTCCTGGCTATGTGGGCTATGAAGAAGGCGGGCAGTTGACCGAGGCTGTGCGCCGCCGCCCCTACAGCGTGATCTTGCTGGACGAGATCGAGAAGGCACACCCTGAAGCGTTCAATATGCTGCTCCAGATTATGGAAGACGGCTATTTGAGCGATGCCAAGGGCCGCCGCGTGGACTTCCGCAATACCTTGCTCCTGATGACGAGCAACATCGGCGCTAAGCTGATCCAGGGCGCAAACCGCCTGGGCTTTGCCATCACCAAGGAAGACGACGATACGCGCGAACAAGAGTACGAGTCCATGAAGGCCAAGGTGATGGACGCGCTCAAGAAGACCTTCCGGCCTGAGTTCATCAACCGCTTGGATGGCGTCATGGTCTTCCGCAGCCTCTCCCGCTCGGAGATCGCCTTGATCGTGGAACTGGAACTAAAGCCGATGCGGCTGCAACTGGCCGAGCAGGAGATCAAACTGCAAATGACCGAAGCGGCCCGCCTGGCGGTTGCCGAGGTCGGATACGACCCGGAATATGGGGCTCGACCCCTGCGCCGGGTGATCCAGAACCGCATCCAAGACCCGTTGAGCGAAGCGCTCTTGGCCAACCGCTACGGGCCTGGCGATACGATTCAGGTGGATTATCGCGAAACCGAGCGTGAGGATGGCACAAGCGGCCCAGATTTCGTCATCGACGTGATCGACCACGCGCCGGTCAAGGATACCGACAACGAAGCCGTCGACGCGGTGGAGGCGTTGCTCCAGTAACCGTCCGTTTGTCAGGCTCTTTTCAGGCCCATCCGGTCTCGTTCCGGGTGGGCCTGTTTTGATTGGCGCGCAGGCTGCGGCGGGTTGTCCAGCGGGTTGGCCGTTTGGCCGAACACCGCTGGGTGCGTATCATGTACGGATAAAGCATCCATCAGCCAACGAGGAGGGATCACATGGCCGAGCGCATCGGTTTTATCGGATTAGGCATTATGGGTCAGGGGATGGCCCGCAATTTGTTGAAGGCCGGGTTCCCGCTCTGCGTGTGGAACCGGACAGCCAGCCGTGTGCAGCCGCTGGTGGACGAGGGCGCGACCGCCGGTGAAAGCCCGGCGGATGTGGCCGCCAAGAGCGATATCATCATTACCTGCGTCAGCGACACGCCCGATGTCGAACAGGTAATCTTGGGGGAGAATGGCGTCATTCATGGGGCCAAAGAAGGCGCGCTGGTGGTGGATTGCAGCACCATCAGCCCTCAGGTGACCAAGGAGATCGCGGCCAAACTGGCGGAGAAGGGGATCCACATGTTGGACGCGCCGATCAGCGGTGGCAGCGAGGGCGCGGCCAAGGGCACGTTGAGCATCATGGTCGGCGGTGATGCCGATCAGTTCGAGCGCGCCAAGCCTGCGTTTGAAGCGATGGGCAAGACGATCACCCATATCGGCCCGGCGGGCGCAGGCCAGACCGTCAAACTGGTGAACCAGGTCTTGGTGGTGGGCAACTGCCTGGCGATGTGTGAGGCGTTGCTGCTGGCGCAGGCGGGCCAGGTTGACTTGCAAAAGACCTTCGATGCCATCAGCCAGGGCGCAGCCGGTAGTTGGATGTTTACCAACCGGGCCCCGCAGATCATCCGCCGCGACTGGCGGCCTGGCTTTACGGTGGCGTTACAGCAGAAAGACCTGCGTCTGGTGCTGGATGCCGCCGACGAGTTAGGCGTGCCGCTGCCCGGCACGTCGTTGATCTTCCAACTGTACCGCACGCTGGAGGCGCGCGGGCTGCAGGAGGAAGGCAACCACGCGCTGGTCAAGGCGTTGGAAGCGCTGTCGCAGATCGAGGTCGGCACACAGGCGTAACCGTCGCCGACGAGCGCGATCAGGGGGACTCAGGCAGCCGAGTCCCCCTATTTTTTACAGTCCCCGATCCCTTGCTTTGGACAAAGACATGGTACAATAAGGGTGACCACCGCGCACAATGGGGTGTGCGGGTCTACCAATGAAGGAGATGGTCGCATGTCGAAGCACAAGGTTCTGATCCCGGTGGATGGCTCTGACCTGGCCCGGGAGATTTTCGATTACGTCCTCAAGTTCTTGCCTCCCCAAGAGAATGCGTTGATCCTGCTACGTGTGGGCGACCCACCGGAAGGCCATGTGGGCTACCCGGCGCGTATCGCTGCCCCCGATTCGCCGGTCGTCATGTACAGCACCCCACAAGATGTCCGGGAAGCCTATCACCCGATCTATGCCAGCCAGGAACGTGACAGCGCCGAAGCAGAGTTTCAGCGCCAGATGCGGGCAGACGTGCGTTTGCTCGAAAGCGCAGGCTACTCTGTGACCAGCAGCACACGCTTTGGCGACCCGGGCGAGGAAATTGTGGCGTTTGCGGAGAGTAACGGGGTTGACCTGGTCGCCATGAGCACCCACGGGCGGCGCGGGCTAAAGCGCCTGATCTTTGGCAGCGTGGCGCAGTATGTGGCGCAACGCCTGTCGATCCCGGTGCTGCTGATGCGCGCCGACGAAGCCGATTAAGACTCCAGAAACGCCTAACAACCATCAGACTGGGCGGCGCGTACTGCGCGGGCACGCGCCGCTCGATTTCATTCTCTGGTCAAGGCACAGTTTTTTGACAATCGGCCAGAGAACACGGTATAGTGATGCGCGTGGTTTGGGCGGATAGCTCAGTTGGTTAGAGCGCCTCGCTTACACCGAGGAGGTCGGGGGTTCGAGTCCCTCTTCGCCCACTCATCAGGATGGTTACCCCAGGACGGCAGGCCCCCTATATGGGGGCGTTGTTGTTTGGTCAGGTTCTTGAGACCCTGGCGGGCTGTCCTATGGCCCAGGGAGACGGCAATGGCGGGCGAGTCCGGCAACGGGATCGAGGCACAACACGAATATCGCAAACTGCCCGCGGTGGACGCTGTGTTACGCACCCCAGAAGCTGCGGCGCTGACAGACGCCTATGGGCCGGATCTGGTGGCGGCGACGCTGCGCCAATTGCTGGACGCGGCCCGTGACGCCATCCGTCGCGGCGGCTGCGCGCCTGATCCTGACGCGTGGCCCGAC
>CAZYQJ010000205.1:0-8268 GCA_964649925.1 uncultured Litorilinea sp. | reverse complement strand
TCCCCGGCAGCCACCATACGCGCGATCAGCCGTTCGCGCAGTTCCGCCGCAATATCGGCAAAGGCTTCATGGCCGGCCATGTTCTGCAACTCATACGGGTCTGATTCCAGATCATAGAGATACTGCTCCTCATAGTGATCGGAGCCCATATCAGTCCAGCCGTTTTTGTCCGGCGCGTTGACGCCATATTTCCAGCGGCGCGTGCGGATGGCACGGCCTACCTGCGACTCGCTGATCTGGATAAAGACTTCCTCCGGCCAATCATCGGCCTCGCCGTTAATCAGCGGCAGCAGCGACCGGCCCTCCATCGTCGAAGGGATGGGCAGCCCGGCAGCGTCGAGCAGCGTGGGCGGCAAATCGACCAGGCTGACCAGGGCATCCACGCGCCCCTTGCCGTCGAAACCCGGCCCCCACAGCGCCGTGGGCACGCGCGCCGAACTCTCGTGGCAGGAACGTTTGTACTCCTTGTTGCGCGTCCTGAAGTGGTTGCCGTGGTCGGAGGTGTAGAGCACCACCGTGTCCTCATCCAGCCCCAGACTCTTGAGGGCGTCGGTCAGCCGCCCCAACGCCTCGTCCAGCCGTTTGACCATGCCATAGTAGCCGCCCAGTTGTTGCGGCGACGAGCCGCCTAGCGCGACCAGGTCTGGCGGCGTCCAGCGTCCCGTGTAGCGTTCGCGGTAGCCATCGGGCGGCGGGTAGTCGTCTAGATGGTTCTGGTGATGTGGTTCGAGATAGGAGATAAAGAGAAAGAACGGCTCGTCCTGATGGCGGTCGATATAGCGAATGGCGGCATCGGTCAGCGCGTCGACGCGGTAGCCGGGCAGTTTGACCGGCTTTCCCTCCGTGTCGAACACCAGCGTATCATAGGCATCGGACGTAAACTCCAGCAAGTTGGAGCCTAGCCATTCCTGATACCCGCCGCGTTCTTCCGGCGGCACAGGGTCTTGGCTGCCTAAATGCCATTTGCCGATGTAGCCGGTCGCATAGCCGCCCGCGGCAAAGCTCTGCGCCAGCGTCGGCAGGTCGCGGCGCAGAGGGATACCGTTGCGGAACGAACCGGTATTGGTGGCATACATCCCCGTCTGCAGACACGATCGCGCCGGGCCGCAGACAGGTTGGCAGGTGTACGAATAGTGAATGTCGGTCCCCCGGCGCGCCAGCCGGTCGAAGTTAGGCGTTAACTCCAGGGGGTTGCCGTGGACGCCGGTGGTGTCCCAACGTTGTTGATCGGTAAAGAAGACGATCACGTTGGGCTGGTCGGCACGTTGCCTCGTCATACTCAACTCGTTTCTAGCGATGTAAAGGGTTAGGAAGTGCGCGCAAAGAGCGGGTCAGCTTCCTCCTTGATCTGGCGTGCAACCTCGGCGGCGGGTTCTGCACCGCTCCACAACAGGTCCATCTTGGGCGTATAGATGCGCTGCGTGATCTCTGGCCAGAGTGCATGAACCGGGTCACGCACGACATATTCCTGCGCCTGGGCAAAGGCAGGCGAGTTGGCAGGCGGCTTGGTCGGGTCGAGGAAAGCCTCGGACGTGACGACCGAGATACGGCTTGGGGTGGTCGCGCCCACGGAGACTTCGTCCAACTCGGCTTCAGGGCTGGAGATGAATTTGACGAACTCCCAAGCCCAATCCGGGAACTTGGTCGCCGCCGCCGCTGCCCAGCCTGTGCCGCCGCCGCCCGTCCCGCGCCGTTCGCCCTTGCCCAGCGGGATCGTGCCTACGTCCCACTTAAAGGCCTCGATGGTGCGATAGCGGTTGACCGACGACGGGTTGTTGATCATCATGCCCACAATGCCGCTGGCGAAAAGTTCAAACCCGCCCAGTTCCGATTCCAGGTCAGGCCGCGGCGCAACCCCATGGACGTGCATCAGGTCTTGCACAAACTGAAGCGCCTCGACGGACCCCTCGTCAGTCATGGCTGAATCGGTCGCCAGGCCGCGGTCATCCGTGTGGACCAGCGCGCCATTGTTGCTGTAGAGCCAGGAGGCCCACGGTCGCTGCGAACGGTTGACCAGGAAGCCCCACTGCGTGGTGCGGTTGCCCTCCTGCTTGGTCAGTGCCTGCGCCGTTTCGAGAAACTTCTCAAAGGTCCAGGTCGTGTCCTCCCAGTCGGCGGGCGGGAGGTCCAGCCCGGCTTCTTCAAAGAGGTCGATGTTATAGAAAAGGTTCTGGTTGCCGTAGTCGCGCGGCAGGGCGTAGGTCTTGCCGTCCCACTGATAGAGCGTGATGGCATCGGGCCGGAAGTCGCTCAGGTCATAGTCGTCGCGCGCAAAGTAGTCATCCAACACCAGATGCATCTGCTTTTCGGCGACGGTCACAATCGGCGTCACCTCCTGCAGATAGCGGTAGATGTCGGCAGGCGTGCCCGCTGCGTAGAGGGTCTGGATCTTGGTCGTATACTCCTGGGGCACGGTCTGGTGATCGACATGGACGTTCGGATGGGCCTCCATAAACTTCTGCGCCCAGCCGTCGCGCACGCTGATGTGGCCCTCGTTGATCGTATCCACAATAAAGGTGAGCGTCACCTGTTCTTCAGCCGGTTGCGACTCGCCGCCCTCGGCAGTGGTGGCGCCGGGGGCCGCGGTGGGTGCACAGGCTGTAATCCCCAGTGCGCCCATCGCCGTGATGGCGGCCCCGCGCAGAAAGTCACGCCGGTTGATCTTGCGGTATGCAGACATGGTGGGTTTCCTTTTCCTAGTTGGGGTAGTTACTGCTTCACACCTGTAAAAACAATGCCCTGCATGAAGTACTTCTGTGCAGCAAAGAAGAGGACAAGGACGGGCAGCATCGTGAGCAGCGATGCGGCCATGAGCAGGTTCCAACTGGTGCTGGCTTCGCCTTGGAACATCCGCAGCCCCAACGCCAGCGTAAACTTATCCTGGCTGTGCAGGTAGATCAACGGCATCAAGAACTCGTTCCAGGTGCCGTTAAAGACAAAGATCACCACAATGATCACCGCCGGTTTCGCCATCGGCAGGATGATGCGCCAGAAGACCCCCCAGTTGGAGCAGCCATCGATGCGCGCCGCGTCGTCCAGGTCGCGCGGCAGCGTCATCAGATATTGGCGGACCAAAAAGGTGAGCCACGGCCCGCCGAAAAAGGCAGGCAAGATCAGCGGCCAATAGGTGTTGATCCAGCCCAAGTTCTTGAACAGGATAAACTGGGGGATCAGCGTGACGTGCGGCGGCAGCATCATGGTGGAGAGCATGAGCAAGAACATGAAGTCGCGGCCCCACCAGCGCAGCCGCGAAAAGGCAAACGCCACCAACATGATCGAGATGACCTTGCCGATGATGCTCAACCCGGTGATATAGGTTGTGTTCCACAGATAGCGCCAGAAGGGGATTTTGGTCACGGCATCGGCGTAGTTCTGCCACACGATCTTGCTGGGGATCCACTTGGGCGGGAAGATAAAGACCTCGCCCGGCGACTTGAGCGAAGTGGAGATTGTCCAGGCCAGGGGGATAAACATCAACGCCACCCCGGCGATCAACAGCAGGTGGGCAATCGTATGGCCGATCACGCGGCGTTGGGCAAAGGTCAGGCGCGCTTCGCCCTTTGGCTTGGAAACAGTTGTCGTGGATGTCGCAGCCATAGGTTAACCTTTTTGATCCTCGCCCTCGTAATAGACCCACAGGTCGGACAGGCGGAACAAAATCAAAGTCAAGACCAGGATATAGATGAACAGGAGCCAGGCCAGCGCGCTGGCATACCCCATGCGGAAGTACTCAAAGGCGTTGCGGTAGAGATAAAGCAGCAGGAAAAGCGTGGCGTTGTTGGGGCCGCCATCGGTCATGATAAAAGCCTGGGTAAAGATTTGCAGCGCCGAGATCAGCCCCGTCACCAGTTGGAAGAACAGCACCGGCGTCATCATGGGCAGCGTTACATACCAGAAACGACCCCACCCGGTTGCGCCGTCCACCTGTGCCGCCTCATACAGGTCGGTGGGGATGCCTTGCAGACCGGCGAGATAGATGATCGCGCCGCTCCCCACGCCCCATACGCTCATAATCACCAGCGAGGGCAGCGCCCAGCGCGCATCGCCCAGCCAACTGGGACCGGTGACGCCAAAATAGGCCAGCATCGTGTTGAACAACCCAAACTCGGTAGAAAAGAGCCAGCGCCACAACAACGCCACTGCCACTCCCGACAACACCGAGGGCATGTAATAGGCGGTACGGTAGAACCGCAGCCCTTTGATGTTGGTGTTGAGCAGTAACGCCAGCAGCAGGCCGGTCACCAGATGCAGCGGCACGCTGGTGATGGCGTAGATCGTGGTGACTTTGAGCGCCTGCCCCACTAGGTTGTCATTGATCATTGCAGTCACGTTGTCAAAACCGACCCAGCGCGGGCTGCTGATCAGGTCCCATTCGGTGAAGGCGATCACCAATGAGGCGATCATCGGGCCGAGCGTCCACAACACAAACCCGATGATCCACGGCGAGGCAAAGAGCCATCCGTCCAAGTTGCGGCGAATGGCCCGGCGCGTGATCCTGAGTGGCTTGCGGCGGGAAGATGGTTGCAGTGCAGGTCTTGCAGTAGTGGTCACGAAACACTCCTACACATCGAGGGGAACAAACCCAAACGGTTCAAGCAAGAGGTAATGCGACGGCAATTGTATGAGGAGCGCGTCTACGCGTCCGCTTTGGGATAATGTCGGCGGTTCGTGGTTCGGGTGCTTGTACGTGAATTGATTATACGGCATCTTCGATCTGCGCACAACGCAGCCAATGGCACGTTGCCCGTTTCAGGGCCAGCCTACCCATATCAACTGCCACCCAACCATTGTGTGAAAGAATTCACAAAATAGTATTTCCGGCCTATAATACACAGCCAAGACGTAGGCTTTCCTCCTCCCACGTCGCCAACCTACACGCTGTCTTTCAAAAGGCTATCTTCACCACAGGAGGCTCGTGTGGACGATCTGCTCTTCGCACGCCTGCAAATGGCGATGTCGCTTGCCTTTCACATCATCTTCGCTACCGTAGGCATCGGCATGCCCCTGCTCATGGTCATCGCCGAAGGCCGCTATCTACGCACCAAAGACCCCGTCTATCTCGACCTGGCAAAGCGCTGGGCCAAAGGGTTCGCCATCCTCTTTGCGGTCGGCGCGGTGTCGGGCACAGTCCTGTCGTTTGAACTCGGCCTGCTCTGGCCGACCTTTATGGAACACGCCGGGCCGATCATCGGCTTTGGCTTTTCGCTGGAAGGCTTTGCCTTCTTCGCCGAAGCCATCTTTCTGGGCGTCTACCTCTACGGCTGGAAGCATATCCCGCCGCTGGCCCATTGGCTTTCGGGGGTTGTCATCGCCATTGCCGGGGCGACCTCAGGCATCCTGGTGGTCTCTATCGACGCCTGGATGAACACGCCTACGGGCTTTGACTTTGTCAACGGCGAATTCACCAACATCGACCCGGTTGCCGCCCTGCTCAACCCCTCCATGCTGCATCTGGTCACGCATATGACCCTGGCGGCCTATGTCGCGACCGGCTTTGCGGTGGCAGCCGTCCATGCCAATCTGCTGCTGAAAGATCGCCAGAATCCCTTTCATCGCCGCGCCCTGGGCATTGCCTTGACCGTAGCCGCCATCGCCATTCCGCTGCAAATTCTCAACGGCGACTACAGCGCCAAAGCCGTCGCCGACTTGCAGCCGATCAAGTTTGCCGCCATGGAAGCGCATTATCAAACCCAACCCAACGCGCCCATCGTCGTAGGCGGCCTGCCGGATGATGAGGCCATGACCGTGCGCGGCGCGATCAAAATCCCTGCTGGGCTGAGTATCCTGGCCGAGATGAATCCCCAGGCTATCGTCGCCGGGCTGGAGGAGTTCCCGCGCGCACAATGGCCCAACGTCGGGCTGGTTCACCTTGCCTTTGACCTGATGGTGATCAGCGGGCTGGCGATGGTCGTGCTGGCGATCTGGGCAGCCTGGCTCTGGTGGCGCAACCGCAGCCTGCCCGACCACCCTGCGCTGCTGCGCGCCCTGGTCGCCGCTGCCCCGCTCGGCTTTATCGCCATCGAAACCGGGTGGGTGGTGACCGAAGTCGGACGCCAGCCCTGGGTCATCTATAACTTTATGCGCACCGATGAGGCCCTTACCCCCATGCCGGGGTTGGCCGTACCCTTTATCACCTTCACACTGCTCTATATCGCCCTCTCAGTCATTCTGGTGTTCCTGATGCGGCGGCAGTTCCTGGAAACCGCGCCGCGGCCACAGGAAGCAGCGCGCAAAAAGGAGGCACACTATGCTGGCATTTGAGACTATTTTAGTGGGTGTCCTATTCGCCGCCCTTGTGATCTACGCGCTGCTCGGCGGGGCCGACTATGGCGGCGGCATGTGGGATCTGCTGGCCTTTGGCCCGCGTGCGCGCCGCCAACGGCTCGCCATCGAAGCGGCTATCGGCCCTGTCTGGGAAGCCAACCATGTCTGGCTGGTCTTGGCCGTGGTGGTGCTCTTTACCGCCTTTCCAACCGCCTTTTCCGCCATCATGGTCGCCATGTTCATCCCCATCACCCTTGTCTTGATTGGGGTCGTGCTGCGCGGGTCGGTCTTTGTCTTTCGCAAATATGACGCCCAGGATGACGCTATCCACCGGCGCTGGAGTGCTATCTTTGGCATCGCCAGCTTTCTGACGCCCTTTCTGTTGGGCGCAGCGGTCGGCGCGCTCGCCAGCGGCGAGATTCGCGTGGAAAATGGTGTGGTGACCAGCGGCTTTTACGCCGGGTGGCTCTCGCCGTTTGCGCTAGCCTGCGGGCTGTTCGCCCAGGGCCTGTTTGCTTTCTTGGCCGCCACCTACCTGACCCAAGACACCGCAGGCGACTCCGCACTGCAAAACGACTTCCGGCTGCGGGCGCTGATCTCCGGGCTGTCGCTTGCTCCTGCTGCAGCGCTTGTCTTTTGGATCGCGCGCAGCCATGCCCCCGTGATCTTCAGCGGGCTGACCAGTTGGTGGGCGCCCTGGCTGCTGATCGCGACAAGTGTCTGCGCCGTGGCCGCGCTGGCCTTCTTGTGGCTGCGTCGCTTCCGCCTGGCGCGGATCTCCGCCGCAGCACAGGTGACCTGTATCATCACGGGGTGGGGGCTGGCGCAGTACCCCTATATCATCGTGCCGGATGTGACCTATGCAGCCAGCGCCGCACCGGAGATCACGCTGCGCCTGGTCACGACTGCACTGGCCGTGGGCACGCCGGTACTCATCCCTGTGTTGGTTTACCTCTTCTGGATCTTCAAGCTGCGCGGCAACGCGCTGGACGTGGTGGAAGGGTAGAGGTAAGATAACCTCTGCTCAGCGAGTGTGGTAGAGATGGAGGGGAAACCAGGAGGATCTGCATGACTGATCCGGAAAACGGGGCAGACAACGGGGGCTATGAGAGCAAATTGGGGCTAGGCATCGCCATCGGTCTTGCCCTTGGCGTGGGCATTGGTACGGCCATGGATAACATTGCCATGGGCATCGCCATTGGGGTCGCGCTCGGCGCGGCGATTGGGGTTGCGATGGATCAACAAGGGAAAGAATAGGTTATCTGCTACGGATGTACCAGCCATGCCGGGACGCGTCCTGGCATGGTGCTGATCCACCGCATGACACGAAAACGGCGGCGATCCGCACAGGACGCCGCCGTTCTATTCTGTCTGCATAGACGCCTAGCGCGGTGGGTGCATGGGCATGACGACGTGCAAGAACTCGTCCTCGCCCATCCCCAGCGGGCGGATCGTGCCGGGACGCGTGCTTTGCGTCGTCTCCAACACCACCTGCGGCTCGTCGATCTGGCTTAACACGTCGATCAGAAAACGCGCGTCAAACGCGATCTCCAGATCATTCCCCTCTACCATTGCGTCGATCTCGTTGACATTGTCGCCCATCTCGGCACTGGTAGCGGTCAGCCGGATCTGTCCCTCCTGCTTGCCGCCATTGCCCGGCGTCACTGCCACGCGCACGATGTTGGCGTTGTCACGCGCAAAAAGCTGCGCCACACGCACGGCCTTGAGCAGCGCCGCCGTATCCACCACGGTGCGCGTGGTGTGTGTCTTGGGGATGATCGCCTTGTAGTCGGGGAAGCGGGCGTCGATCAACTGGCTGGCAAGTTCCACGCGGTGAAACGCGCCGCGGCCTTCCTTGCCCCACACCTGGAACAAAATCTGGTTGCGCGCCTGGGTGACGATCACCTGCACCGGTTTCTCAGCGTCGGCGTCGGCGATGATACGGCCCAGTTCGCCCAGGCTGCGCGCCGGGACCAGCG
Organism: uncultured Litorilinea sp.; assembly: GCA_964649925.1. Taxonomy (GTDB): domain Bacteria; phylum Chloroflexota; class Anaerolineae; order Caldilineales; family Caldilineaceae; genus QEUY01. Next base: position 25 of record CAZYQJ010000205.1, on the reverse strand, counting down.
CGGTGATGGCATCCTCGACAAACGG
>CAZYQJ010000204.1:0-8295 GCA_964649925.1 uncultured Litorilinea sp. | reverse complement strand
TACGTAGACGTAACTCCACAAGACAGGGTCGAATCCTCGCTTACAGACACTGGCACACTGTCATGGACGATTCCCTCGACTGTTCCCACCGGCGCGGCCAATTACCGGCTCACTGCGGGTGGATGCGGGTGCGGGGCGGGGAACTATGGGATGCACCAACCTGCCCTAGAGAGTAGTGCAGAAGGCGTATTCTGGGTCGAGTAGCATATCACCTATTTATTGCATCTTTACTTCTGGGTGACCAATGCTCAAGTTGGAAAATCTATAGCAGACGGTCATAGACCGCTGGGTGGTCGACGAACAAGATCGCCTCGCGGTTGACCTTGTGGCTGATTTTGCCGTCGTCAAAGAAGCTGTCGAGCAGTGCGCGCACCTGCGAGCCGAGACGCGCCGCCTCGATCAGCATTTCCCGCCGTGGGTTGGGATCAGCGATAGGGTTGCTTTCAGAGTCGCCCCAGTACATGTGCTCACAATGTAGCATTTTCGCTCGCTGTGCTGCTTGGTCCATCGCTTGGTGCAATAGGTATAAATACAAACATGACTCATCCCGGATTTTAAGGTGATGAGTCATGTTGCTGATTTATGTCTCTTACCCTGCAGAGCGAATAAAGCGAGACACCCCAACTGTCTACATCCGCTAGGCGATCTCTACCAGTTCGATTGAAATGGTGAAGTTCTGCTGGCTTGGTTCAATATCACAGGCACTAATGGGCTGGTCATCGGGGCAATCTACTTCGTCTGAAGGTTCCCAACTCACATTCACCGCAGCGACCGTGGTGTCCTTAAAATAGCTAGTGGCTGTACCTGTTGGGCCGTCGGCAATAGCCGCTTCATCTTCTGTCCATCCCTCTGCCTCGAAGACCTCACGAATGGTTTGGGCTACTTCGACAAAATGGCCGAAATCTTCACCCGTTCCTGTTGCGATAAGGGTGCAAGCTGTACCTTCTTGCTTGGTAAGTTCATGGCCGAGCTGTTCCGAAAGTGCAGCTTGCAAGGCGTCACACTGGGCCGCGTCGACAGGCTCGATGGGCATAGCATCTGGGGGTGCGTCAGGGGTCGCCTCCACGGTGCTGGCAGTCTCCTCTGCGGGCACGGTCACCGTTTCCGCAGGGGTGCTGGTTGTTGCTGGCGCTTGTATTGGCGTACAAGCAGTGAGTATGCCGACTAAGCTTGCAATCAATAGTAACTGGCGCACGGGTTGCGTGTTCATCAAAATTCCCCTACATTCCTCCAACGAATTTTGCCTTACGGTTTAAGCTTCAGACGGGATGACGATTCGAATAAACCAAATGTTTCATGAAGAATCTCTCATATATAGTTTCTGTAAACTGTACGCTGGATTTCTCTGTAGATAGAGATCCCTTGCAGCGTTGGCCTTTAGGATGAGTAGGGAATGATACCAACGCTCCATGGATGCGGAAATCAACTTGTGCTCCGACAGGGTGTAGATAGCGACAATGTCCGTCGTCAAGTGAGATGACAGTACCAAAGCGCTTATCACGTCCACTTGATCGTTAAGAAGAGATTCCCTTCAGCTATCCCCAAATCGTGCAGAAACCGACTGAAACTCGGTGGGCGTACCTGCGGCGACCTTTCTAGAGAGTCGCGTGGCGTGGGCGGCACGCGTATGCTATGCGCGGGCAAAGGCTCATCGCCGTGCAGGCTCGAACAACTCTATCGGATTGCCGTCAGGATCTTCCACTTGAATTTGCTTGCCGCCCGGACCGACTTCCATCTCATTTCTAAAGTTCACTCCCTGCTTCTTGAGGTCGGCAATGCGTGCAGGCAAATCTTCCACTTGAAGAACGATCCGATTCCAGCCCCCTGGACCTTGCTGTCGTCCATCGGGCATGGGCCTAGAACCGGAAGCACCGGGACCGCTGAGAATCAGTTTGAGATTGCTGATTGAAACCTGGCCGAATGCGGGCAAGTTCTGGTGATCTACTTTGAAGCCGAGCATTTGGGTATAGAACGCAATGGAGCGCTGAACATCTTTGACTTGATAGCGAACGCCCCAAAGACCTAGAATGTAGCTCTGTTGTGTTGTCTCCATGTGGTTGTCTCTCCTCATCTATTTATCGAAAAGGCCTGGATATTTCCGTCACCTGACTAGCAGTCAGGTGACGGATGGTATCTACTGCACTCCGTTCACTCGTAGGGTGTCGGCGCGACCCTTATGACCAATCATGATGCGAATCCCCATAAGCGCACGCGCGTTGACCGGATGGAGTGCGGCGCTCGACACGAGCGTTGTCTCAACGTCCGCTGCATGTTTGTTGGCACGGGCGCGCTGGCCGCTGCGTTCTCCGCAGTTGAGCGAGCGCCGCGCACGTTTCGGGTCAGCCGAGGCCGCGTGCGCGGGCCCGAGCCAGCCCACCGACGGCCATGGCGATCAGCCCCAGCACCAACGCCCCGGCGGCACCGACTACGCCGTTGCCGGTGCCGGGACCCCCGGTAGCGACGGCCAAATTCAGCCCGCCGTTGACTACGGCGATGAGCCCCGCCCCCAGGGCCATACTGGTTCCCAGTTGCCCGGAGGCAGCGCCGAAACGACCGGCCGGGCGGGCCAGCGCCAGCCCACCGATGGCGACACCGGCCAGCGCCAGCCCAGCGGCCGTGGTGGCCCAGAATCGCCGGGGGGTCAGGCCGTATACTGTGGTGGCGGCCGGTTCGGAAAGGTGCGCGGCCACCAGCACAGCATACACAAGCCCCGCGATCAGGGCGACCGCAGCCAGGGCGGCGAGAAGAAGCGCTAAAGTTCGTTTCATGGGTTTTGTTCCTTTCAAGTGAGTGGCCTTGCCTGGGATGTGCTGTTCATACACCTGCTCGTGCCCCAGTGCGCAGCCAGGCGCACACGGTGCAGCTCATGGACCGTACATGTGCCATTCATCCCCAAAACTTCATGTCCCGGCACCGTGCTTCTGTAGGTATAGGTATCCGGTGCAAGGGTGGGATGCACCTAGAATCGGTCTATTCTGGCTCATGAGTACTCTTTCCTTACCTAACCCGCCGGTTCCCGTCTGGCGGGGACGCTTGTCATGATCCGATCCTCCACTCCTGACCTGACGTGGGGTGCAGATTGAGATATGCCAGTTTGTCCGGGTTTAAGACAGTGCGTACGGTACGGATGAGAGCCCCTTCCACTTCCAGCGTGACGACATTCACGATCTGCCCCTTGACCCGCTCCAGCAGCGCGGGCAGGCCGTTCACCTCAATCACTGCGATGGTAGCACCCTCCGGCGCGTGCGCCAGGTGGTCGATAATGCCGCGCGCCACCATGTCGCGTCCCTGAACCATCTGGCGCGCCCCCGCCGCGACCTTGCCGCCGTTATCCATCCAGGCCGTGACATCCTCTGCCAGCAGACTTGTCAGGCCATCTATATCGCCGGCCAGGCAGGCGTCCATGAACTGACCGACCATATTGGCGTGCGCTTCCGGCGAGGCGGCAAAGCGAGGACGATTCTCCCTGATGTGCTTTTTTGCCCGACTGAACAGCTGGCGGCAAGCCGCTTCGTCGCGCCCGGTAATCTGCGCGATTTCGGCATACTCGTAGTCGAAAACTTCCCTCAGCAGGAACACAGCCCGTTCCAGCGGAGACAGGCTTTCGAGCAACACAAGAAATGTCATCGAGATTGACTCCCAATCTGTAATTTGACGCAGCGGCGACATCTGTGCTGCGTCACCGCCTGTAATGATCGGCTCTGGCAGCCACGGACCGACGTAGCTTTCTCGCTGCGCTCGCGCAGATTTCAGATGGTCGATGCACAGATGATGCACAATGGTGGTCAAAAAACTCTTGAGGGTGCGAATCGACTGCGGCGGCGTGGCGCGATAGCGCAGATACGCTTCTTGCACAATGTCTTCCGCCTCCATCGCGCTGCCCAACATGCGATAGGCCAGAGCGAACAACAGCGAACGATATTCCTCAAATGGATCACTCTGCACGGAGTCTCCTTTCGAACACTTGGCGTTTGATCAACTTGACCCATCAATTCGGAGGTAAGACGAGATCGCACTGTGTTTTGTGACATGACTGGCAGATAGGGGATCCATCACGGCAGGTGGGGTTCGAACTGCGGGGTCGAGACTGAGGCGTCGATCTACTGATCAGGTGCAGATCGGGATGTGTGGCTCCGCTGGAGATGGCGGCGATGAGTAGAGGGGGCGCTCCGGCAACAGAGACTCTCCTTGAAAATGCCATGTAAACCCACCTCGGCCGCCACTGCCCTGAACCACCTGTTCGAGTCGGGGAAGATGCTAACGGGAATATCGGGGGGAGAAGTGCATGCTAGAACGCAGATTTGGTTTCTAGCGCGTGCCGACCTGACCAGTCGTGCAGAAAAACCTCTTGCAGCCGGTCATAGACAGCCGGGTGGTCTAGCAACACCACTTCGCGGTTGATCTTGTGGCTCACTTCGCCGCCGTTGAGGCTGCCCAACAATGAAGTTCGTCCGCCGCGACCGGAGGGAGTGGTCCGGCGGAACGATCTGTTAGGCGGCCCCTGTTTCGTCGCCACGAGGCCCTGCTGCTACCTTCTCGGCTCATAGCGCAACGCCACTGCCCCTGAGCCGAACTCCTGCCGACTCACCAGCTTCAAGTCGACATACTTCGATAACCCCGCGAACAACGTCGGCCCATGGCCCACTACCTTGGGATGCACGATGAACTCGTACTCATCGATCAATCCCAACTCCGCCAACGCCATCGGGAGCTGCACGCCTCCCACGAACAGCCCCTTACCCGGCTCCTGCTTGAGCTGCTGAACGGCTTTGCCCAGATCCCCATGCACGATCTCCGCGTTCCAATCAACCTGCTCCAGGGTACTCGACACAACGTACTTCTTGGCCGCGTCAATCGTCCGGGCGAATGGCTCCATCCAGTGGGGCATCCAATCAGGCCTGACGCCCGTCTGCGCGGGCAGCCGCCACGCTGCCTCCATCATTTCGTAAGTCACCCGGCCAAAGAGAAGGGCATCGGCCTGGGCGATGCTCTCGGCTGCGTGCCGATGCAACTCTTCATCCGGGAGGATTGTACGGTGATCGCAGCACCCGTCAATTGTGACGTTGATCGAATACCGAAGGGGTTGCATTGTGAAGACCTCCTATCGTGATAGGGCCGCTTAACGTGTACTCTAGTGTTTCTTCCCTAACAGAAGTGAGATAGACTTCTTCTGTCTACTCTAAATTCTTCTCTACGTCAACTTGGGTAACCGCAAGCCCAGTTTTCCGCCCCCATTGTCCAGGGTGACAGACTCGCGCCCCTTGTGAGATACACTCCACGGACAGACATGGGGGCCTGTCCCTACCGATGCGCGACACGCCCCCGTGGCCCCTACGGCGCTTAGCGCGCCAGCCAGGGAAAATAGCGATTATTCGCTGACCGGTTGCCAGAGAGCGAAAGCAGTTCAACGCCCACGCTGCGCGTCGCGGGCGATTCTTCGCCACTGGCGTTGAAGCTCGTCACATGGTAGGCATAGGTGTGCTGAGGAGCCGCTTGCAGGTCGGCATAGCCGGGCACATCGCTCACGCCCAACGGCACATAGGGGCCACCATCATCACTGCGATAGATGCGATAGCCCACGACGCGTCGATCCTCAGGCGGCGTCCAGGTCAGAACGATGGGCAGCGAGTGAGCATCGGCCGTGATCGTCAAGTTCGCCGGGGGGGGCAGCCCGCCGATTTCAAGTGACGCCCTGTTATTGGCAATCGTGCGCTCGGCCACTGCCAGCGTGGGATTCACCGTCGCCAGCAGGGTATGCGGCCAACTATAGTTGCCCACCGGCGTCAGTGCGACGGTAACCATCGTGCCCTCACCCGCCCCCAAGGCCGGGAGCGTGGCGCTGCCCACCGTCGTGCCAATGCCATAGCCGCCGTCCTGGCTCACCACCAGATCCACCGCGCTTGCCGCCGCCACACCCAGATTGCGCACCTGTACATCGACATGCAGGCCGCGGGCCGGACCCAAGGCGGGCGACAGGGCAACGGCTTCCACCACAAAGTCGGGCAGACGCGCTTGGTTGGCGGCGACCAGCGGCCCGACCGGGGTAGGTGTCTGCGCCGCCAAGTCGGCTTGCGCCGTTGTCGCATGGACCAGCGTCGGATCCTGCACCGCCAGGCTCCACACAGTGCCGCCTACCGGCTCGTACAGCGCCGTGGGGTCCCAGTTGACCGCGCCGCTGCCCGTGAGATAGGTGGGGGTATGATAGGTGAGACTCTGTCCGGCTTCGACTTGAAGCAACTCCCCCGACCCCTGAAGCATCCCGACCGGGTCACCGGGGTATGCCTGGAGTTGTCCGGCTGCGTCTGGGCCAAAGCCAAGCCCGCGGGCGGTGACGATGGGTGCGCCCGCCGCGTCAAAGACGACTTGCGGTGATTCAGCGCGCAGGGTACGCCCGTGCTCATCCCTCAACTCTTTCACCGTCCAGTTGCACCCGGCCAGCGTGGGGCAGGTCGTCTGCGCGCTGAAGAGCGTACGCTGGTTGCCGATGAAGGCCGCCGGGTCGTGGGCCACGACAAAGGCCAGCGCGATCTGGCTGCCGGACACAGCCACGGAGGGCGTCTCCGCCGCGGCCGGGAACGCAGTGGGCGACTGGATGGGGCTGCCATCGAGCACACGGTAGACGATGCGGTGGTCGTCGAGCGTAGCCAGCGAGCGGTCGGTGTCACGCACCCAAAAGACGACCGGCTTGCCCTGGAAATAGGCCACGGCAGGGGCCGTGTCGGTGGCGCTGCTGGCGTCGTCGACCGGCTGCGCTGCACTCCACGCCCCGTTCTGGAACGTTGCGTAGCGCAGCCGGAACTGGCGTTGGGCCAGCGCGCCAGCGGCATCATGCACCCAGACGGCCGTCACAGCGCCGCCATCCGGGCAGCCGGCTTCCGTGGCCGGGCAGGCCGCCAGCACCACATTGCCATCGCCCGTGCTGGGTGTCGTCAGAGCGCTCGCTGCGCTCCACGTGTGGCCTTGCAACGTGGCATAGACCAACTGCTGCGCTTTGACACTTTCGGTCAAGGGAGCCGAGCTGCTCAAGCTCGTTTCCGCCCACACCGCCACGCCCCGATTCGGCGCATAGAAGGCGATCGCGGGGTCGGATGCGCCTTGGTCGGCGTCGACGACCGCTTGCACCCACCCGCCGTCATAGATCGCGCCCATCACATTGCCCTCGTCACTCGTCCACACCGCCCCCACAGTGCCCAGTCCATCCGTCGCCAAGGCGGGCGCGGCCACCGGCGGCATCTCGGTCTGGGCGGCTGTGACCTGTGAACCACCGAGACCGCAGCCCTCCGGCTCAGCGCCGTCGAAAATGTTCTTCACGCCGCTCTTTTTGAGACACCCTGGACACTTGCCCACTTTGGCCCACCACTCGACGTCGAGCATATAGCGGAAGCACTTCGACACGTCCGTCTTGGCCCCATTGGTAAACTCAACTGGGAGGCTCATGCCGATGCCAGGGATGGCGGCGACCCCGGCTTTGACCAGGCCAAAGATCGCGCTCAGATCGAACCAGGTCTTGACCTTGGCGTTGGCGGCCGGTTCGGTCAGCAGATGGGTGCTGGCGGCACCGCTGGTCGGGTTGAGCGTGACAGTGCCTTGATAGCTGAAGGTGGCGTTAAACCAAAAGTCGGCGCCCAAGGTTGCGCTGGCAATCGGCCAGATCCCCCACTGGTTGCGGAACAGCGGGATCCAGCCGGAATCAAAGAGTTCATAGCTGTCGCCAAAGACCGTGCCATAGGGCGACGGAGTCTCGTGGTTGGCATCTGGGACAGCCTGTGCGCTGCTCGGCTTGTTGAAGGCAGTCGCCGTCGTCTCGCCGTCATAGGCAAACGTGCGTTTGCCGCTGAAATAGGTGGACTGAGAGAGTATGCCCTGGGAGTTCGAGGCGTTGTCCAGTAGGCCAATGCTGGGTACGTTGGCTCCAACCGCCGAAGTCCCCTCTGCTGTGTGGCCGCGATAGTCGACCCTGCCCAGCCGGTAAAAGTCGAGGAAGACCGTGCGATTGCTGTAAGCGGGGTTCAGGATCCAGGCCGGTGGGGTTTCAAACTGGGCGCTAAACGATTTTTGGACGAGGCCGGTCGCCGACTCGGCCCGAATCTGAAGGGTATGCTTGCCGGGCGTCATCAAGTGGGGCTGGAGCCAGGTAAATTCATACTTCGTGTTGGCGCTGCAATCGGCCGAGACTTGCACAAAGGCCCCTTTGTCCACATTGTCCACAAAGAGCCGGACATTCTGCAGACTTCCCTCCAGCAGTTCATTGTAGACAAAGCTGATCTTGAGGCTGGGGTCACCCAAGAACGAATT
>CAZYQJ010000203.1:0-8317 GCA_964649925.1 uncultured Litorilinea sp. | reverse complement strand
GGGGATCGGGGTCGCAGGCGCGCTGGGCGGCTATTGGCTGGCACGCGGCCTGGATGCCAACATCGCCGGCTCAATGGCAAGCGTGATCGGGCTGATCTTCATAGGCGTCTTTCTGCTGGCACCCCAGCGCGGCGTGCTGGCCGTGGCGCGGCGGCGCGAACGCCAGCGCTGGGACTTCGCCCAAACCATGCTGGCCGTCCATCTGCTCCAGCACGAAGGGCGGCCCGAAGCCCAGGATGAAAGCCGCGTCGATCACCTGGTCGAGCACATTCGCTGGCAGCCCGCCTTTGCCGAGCGCGTCATCCGCTATGCGGAGCGCAAGGGCACGGTGCGCCGCCAGGCAGGGCGTCTGCGCCTCACCGAACCAGGCCGCGCCCTGGCGCAGCAGCAGTTGACGCAGTAGAACCTGTTCAGTGGGCGGATCGCCGCGTAGTCGAACCGTTGTCGGGTAACATGATCGACCTTCATAGGGGTGCATTGATGAATACCGAAACCTTTTTCCGTATGCTCACCCTGGGGCTGTTGTTAGTCGCCTTCACCGTCAGCGGCTATTACCGTTCACGCGCGGCGCTGCGCGGGGGACAGCTAGATACGTCCCAGGGGCAGGGTCTGGTAATTGTTTTGCGTTTGGTTGGCCTGGCGGCGCTGATCCCCCTGATCCAGTATCTGATCAACCCGGCTTGGGCCGACTGGGCCAGGCTAGACCTGCCTGGCTGGCTGCGCTGGATCGGCGCGGGGCTGTCGCTGGTGATGCTGCCCTGCCTGGTGTGGATGTTCCACACGCTCGGCACGAACATCTCGCCGACAGAGGCCACGCGCGCCGGTCACCAACTGATCACCAGTGGCCCTTACCGCTGGATTCGCCACCCGCTCTACACGTTTGGCGGGTTCTTCTTTGCGGGGATTGGCCTCATGACAGGGCTGTGGTGGATGGTGGCGCTGCTGGCCGTGGGGATGGCGGCGCTGATCTGGCGCACCCCGCGCGAGGAAGCGAACCTCATCGCGCAGTTTGGCGATGAATACCGCGCCTATATGCAGCGAACAGGGCGCTTCTTTCCGCGCTGGCCTGCCCGCTCGGCGCTAAAGACACCGGGCTAAACGACAACGCCCGCTCAAGCGGTCTACCTGAAGCTGACCGGTGCTTGCGAAGTGCCGGTCAGTTCGACCCTCTACTCCTCCCACCGGGCAGCCCACCACTCGGCATGGGGCATCCCGCGCGCGTGGGCCAGGCGGATCAGCGTCCCTACCTCCACCGGCGTGCGGTGCAGTTCTATGCTGAGCGCGGCCCCTTTTGCCTCGACCACAGCATATTCGGCCCAGGGCGGGTAACGCACGCCGCCGCGGTCCTGCTGGATGGGTTGGCCCACGCTGCCGGGGTTGATGATCACCTTGTCCTGATAACGGCGCAGCAGGGCGCGATGCGTGTGCGCGCCCGCCATGACCGTCTGCGCATGCCCCGCTATCATCTCCGCCAGTTGGTCGTCGGGCGTGGCAGCAAAGATGCCCTCGTCAAACGAGCGCGGCGACCCATGATAGCAAAGCATCTGCTGCCCATTGTCCAGGTCCACTGTCAGGGTGGGGACAAAGGTGTGGATAAAGGCGCGGTCGGCGTCGTCGAGTTGGGCCGCGCCCCAAAGCTCGATGGCGTTGACGTAGGGGGTATCCGCGTCGCGCGGGGCGTGCGGCGACGGGTTCAGCGCCCAGGCATCGGTGTTGCCCATTACCACCGAACAATCCAGCGCCTGCAGCCGCGTAATCACCCCATGCGGGTCCGGCCCAAACATCGCCACATCACCCAGACAGACCAGCCTGTCAATCCGTACCAGGTCGAGCGCGGCCAGCACTGCGTCCAGGGCGATGGAGTTGCCATGCACGTCAGCGATCAGCCCGATTCGCATTCTGCAATGCCTCCCATACGCGCGGGGGGATAAAGGGCAGGTGATCCAGCCAGAGGCCGGTGGCGTCGTGGATGGCGGCGGCGATGGCGGGCGCGGTGGGGATAAAGGGCATCTCGGCCATGCCGCGCGCGCCCAGCGGCCCCTGCGGGTCTGGGTTCTCCAGGATCACCGGCTCGATCACCTCCACCACATCCAGCACGCTGGGAATCAGATAGGTGCTGAGGTGGGGCGTCAGCGTCTTACCCTCCTGCTGGATAAACTGCTCCAGCAGCGTCCAGCCGACCGACTGCGCCACAGCCCCCTCGATCTGTCCCTCGACCTGCTGCGGGTTGATGGCCTTACCCACATCGTTGACGCTCACCAGGCGCGTCACGGTCACATGGCCGGTGTCGAGGTCAACCTCCACCTCGGCCACCTGGGCGCAGTAACCATAGGTGATATTGGGGTCAGATGCCCCAGTTTCGCGGTCATAGGGGGTGGTAGGGCGTGGGTAGAAGACAAACTCCGCCCGCGCCGGGCGTTCCTCGTTCTGCCATTCGACCAGCGCGCGCTCGGCTGCGCCTTTGATGGCATTGCCCGCCATAAAGCTCATGCGGCTGGCCGAACTGCTGCCGCTCGAGCCGACCACCTCGGTGCTGTCGGCGCGCACCTCGACCAGCGACGGGTCCACGCCGACGATCTCGGCAGCGACCTGCTGAAAGACCGTGTGCGCTCCCTGCCCGACATCAGCCCCCACACACCCGACGACGACGTGTTCAACCTGCTCTGCGCCGTGCAACTCCACCCAGGCGGCGCAGTGTTCGACCGCGCCCAGGCTAAAACCGACATTCTTGAAACACACCGCAATGCCGCGCCCGCGCGCCAGGCGCGTGCGGCCTGTCTCCAACGACGTGGAGAGCCAGTCGGGATCGCCTGCGGTGGGCGGTGCGGTAGGACGCTGCCAATGGCCCTCGCCGTCCTGCTGCCAACCGCCGCGGCATGCCGCCTCCTCCAGCACCTGTGCAGCGGTACAACCCGCGGGCACGACGCTGCGCGTGGGCAGGATCGACCCCTCGCGCCAGATGTTCCGCAGCCGCAGTTCAACCGGGTCCATGCCCAACGCTTCGGCCAGTTTGTTGATCTGCCCCTCGGCGGCGAAATGACCCTGCGGCCCGCCAAAGCCACGGAACGCGCCGCTGGGACAGTTGTTGGTGTAGACCGCGCGCGCGTCCACCCACACATTGGGGATGGCATAGGGGCCAAGGCAGGCCATCGTGGCGTTGCCCAGCACCTTTGTGCTGGTGTAGGCGTAGGCTCCGGCGTCGGCGGTCACGTCCATCTGCGCCGCCACGATCTGCCCGTCACGCGTCGCGCCCCACTTGGCGCGCAGGATATAGGGGTGGCGTTTGTGATGGCCGAGGATGCTCTCCTCCCGGCTCCAGACGATCTTGACCGGGCGGCCCGTCTTCCAGGCAGCCAGTGCCAGCGCGATCTGCACTGAGATGTCCTCACGCCCGCCGAACGCGCCGCCGATAGCAGGAAAGCGCACCACGATCTGGTCTTCGGGCAGGCCAAGGGCATGGGCGATCTGGTGGCGTTCTTCGTGCATCCACTGTCCGGCGCACGCCACCTCGATCCGCCCATCAGGCCGCACATAGGCCACCCCGGCCTCCGGCTGCAGGTAAGCATGTTCCTGAGCATGGGTGGTATAGGTCGCCTCCACCACCACATCGGCCTGGGCGAACCCGGCCTCCACGTCACCGCGGCGGATGCGGTAGCTGTGCAGCACGTTGGAGTTCCAGTCACGGTCGCCGTAGGGGAACGGGAACGGATGGGGGTGCAGGACCGGCGCGCCGGGCTGCATGGCGGCCAGGGGGTCGGTCACCACCGGCAGCGGATCATAGTCGACGCGGATTCGTTTGGCTGCGGCCTCCGCCTGGGCCTGCGTTTCGGCCAGCACCAACGCCACGTGGTCGGCTTCCCAGCGCACATGGGCAGCATCGGGCGTGCTGCCCACGCCACACAATATGGGCTGGTCAAACATGGCCAGCCCATATTCGTTGACCGGCACATCCGCCGCGGTCAGCACCGCCACGACGCCGGGCATGGCGCGCGCCGCATCCGTATGCAGCGCGGTGATGCGCCCATGCGGGAACCCCGCAAAGACGATCTTCATCCACAACTGGCCGGGCAAATCGATGTCGCCAGGGTAGATGGCGCTGCCCGCTACCTTGGAGGCTGCATCCACCCGGGGAATACTGCTGCCAACTGCACGCATAAAATGTTTTCCACCTTACCGTTCATTTCAGCATTCCATGCGATGATTGACATAGATGCTGAGTGCTATCACAATATCAATGCAGGATCGTAAGCCGTCTCTGTTCTGTAGACCGCGCGAGCAGCGCATGAAAGGCAGTCGCTATGTCCTGGGCCAAAGAATTTCGTGACTTTATCAACCGCGGCAATGTCATCGATCTGGCTGTCGGTATCGTTATCGGCGCGGCGTTTACCGCCATCGTTAACTCGCTTGTAGATGACCTGATCATGCCGCTCATCGGGATGTTAAGCGGCGGCATTGACTTCACGGGCCTGGCCGTTCAGGTAGGCGATGCGGCCTTTACCTATGGCAACTTCATCCAGGCGATCATCAACTTCCTGATCATCGCCTTTGCCGTCTTTTTGCTGGTCAAGGCGGTCAACCGCTTTTACCGCCAACAGACTGACGAACCGCCGCCTGCGCCGCCATCGAACGAGGAAGTCCTCCTGGCTGAGATTCGCGACCTGCTGGCTGCGCAAAACGGTCAGCCGGTCACACCACGGCAGCCCACTATCACATCCTGACGGGCACAGTCACCTGCAGGGGCCGAGCTTCGGCCCTTTTTTATTAGGTGTTACCCGTGGCGCACCAACATTGGTCCCAACGGACGCCCGCCCAACAGATGCATGTGCAGGTGATAGACCACCTGCCCGCCATGCTGGTTGCAGTTGACCAGCAGCCGGTAGCCGTCCTCGGCAATGCCTAAGTCCTGAGCCAACTTGCTCGCCACGGTAAAGAGCCGTCCTAACATCGCTTCATCCTCCGGCTGCACGTCGTTGACCGTGGGGATCGGCTTGTTGGGTACAATCAAGATGTGGATCGGCGCTTGCGGGTGAATATCGCGAAAGGCCGTCACCAGGTCATCTTGATAGAGAATGTCGGCGGGCGCTTCACGCCGGATGATCTTGCTAAAGATGGTCTCTGCCGCCATGCAACTCCTCATCTCCTCATGGGTCGGATATCGTGACGGATCATTTCCAGCCAGTATACCCTATGCCCACAGGGCCACGCCAGCCATCAGGGTGAGTTCGCCGCTGCGCTGCTTGCAGGGTATACTTGGGCTACTGCGCCACACCGGCGCGCAGTTCATGACGCCCTGGCGGGTGTCCAACCCGAAGCGGAGACGCCATGTTCGCCATTCAGGTTCAAGAGGATCACCCCGACCGGACGCTGGTCTGGGAGGAAACCGACGACCCTGTCATCGGCCCGGACGAGGTACGGGTCGTCATCCACGCTACGGCCCTCAACCGCGCCGACCTGTCCCAACGCGCCGGGAACTACCCGCCGCCGCCCGGCGCGCCGGACATCTTGGGGCTGGAAATGGCCGGGACCATCGCGGAGACAGGGGCGAACGTCACGCAGTGGCAGGTGGGTGACCGCGTCTGCGCGCTGCTTGGCGGCGGCGGGTATGCCGAAATGGTGGCCGTCCCCCAGGCGATGCTCATGCCCATCCCGCCGGGGTGGCGTTTTGAGGAAGCCGCTGCGCTGCCCGAAGTCTATCTGACCGCCTTTGTCAATCTCTTTATGGAAGCGGCGCTGCAGCCGGGGGAGATCGTGCTTGTCCACGGAGGGGCCAGCGGCGTCGGCACTGCGGCCATCCAACTGCTGCACCATGCGGGCCACCCGGTCATAATCACAGCGGGCACCGCGGAGAAGGTGGCGCGCTGCCGCGCCCTGGGCGCAGACCTGGCGATCAACTATCGCGAGGAGGATTTTGCCGCAGCGGTGCAGCGTTTTACCGGTGGCGCGGGGGTGGATGTGATCCTGGACATGGTGGGCGGCAACTATTATGACCGCAACATCGAACTGCTCAAGGTGAAGGGGCGCATGGTCTTTATCGCCACGCTCGGCGGCAGCCAGGCCACACTCGATATTGGGCGGCTGATGCGGAAACGGCTGCGGCTGATCGGATCGGTGCTGCGGGCGCGCAGCCTGGCGGAAAAGGTCGAGATCAAAGAATGTTTTATGCAGCGCTTCTGGCCTGCACTGGAGGACGGAACGATCCGCCCGGTGATCGACAGCGTCTATCCCATCCAGGAAGCAAACGCAGCCCACGCCCACATGGCCGCGAACCGCAACATCGGCAAGATCGTGCTAACAGTGAGTCGTGAATAAGCTAAAGGAAACGGTATGGCAGACCCACGGGTGATCAAACTGGCAGAAACGTTGGTGCAATACTGCACATCGGTGCAGCCGGGCGACTGGGTCTTGGTGCGCGGCCATGTCAACGCGCTGCCGCTAGTCGAAGAAACGGTGCGCCAGGTGGTGCGCGCTGGGGGGAACCCCACCATCCAACTTGACGCCGACGAACTAGACGAGATCATACTGCGCGAGACGCACGCCGACCGGCTGGGGTGGGTGTCGCCGCTGGAGGAAATGCTGTCCGAACAGGTGGATGTCCGCATCGCCATTCGCGCCGCCTCCAACACACGCACGCTCACCGGCGTAGACCCGGCACGCCAACAAGCCGTCCAAAATGCGCGGCGCGCCATCCAACGCCGCTATATGGAACGCAGCGCGGCGGGCAGCCATCGTTGGGTGGGCACGCTCTTCCCGTGTCCGGCCTACGCTCAAGAAGCCGACATGAGCCTGGCCGACTATGAGGACTTTGTCTATGCCGCCACCTACGCCGACCAACCCGACCCGATGGCGTGCTGGCAGGAGGTACACGACACACAGCAGCGGCTGGTGGATTGGCTGGCGGGCAAAGATCAGGTCGTGGTGCGCGGGCCTAATGTAGACTTGGCGCTCTCCATCGCGGGCCGCACCTTTATCAACAGCGACGGCAAACGCAACATGCCCAGCGGCGAGATCTTTACCGGCCCGGTGGAGGAATCGGTCAACGGCTGGATCCGCTTCACCTATCCCGCCATCCGCGGCGGGCGTGAGGTGGACGGGGTGGAGTTTCGTTTTGAGGACGGCAAGGTGGTGGAGGCGCGCGCCGCCAAGAACGAGGCATACCTGCTGAGCCAGATCGCCAGCGATCCAGGCGCGGCCTATCTGGGTGAGTTTGCCATCGGCACAAACTACCGCATCCAGCGCTTCACCAAGAGCATTCTCTATGATGAAAAGATCGGCGGCACGATCCATGTCGCCTTGGGTGCGGGGTATCCAGAGACGGGCAGCCGCAACAAATCGGCGATCCACTGGGACTTTATCTGTGATATGCGCCAGGAGAGCGAAATCCTGGTGGATGGGGAACTATTCTATCGTAACGGCCAGTTTGTCATCTAGCCCGCCAATACGGGGTAAAGAGAGGGATGCATGGTAGTTCGAGATGTCATGAGCAGCCCGGCCATTACGGTGTCGCCGGACACGCCAATCCGGGACGTTGCACACCTGATGCATGTACACCAGATCAGCGGCGTGCCTGTGGTGGATGCACAAGAGGGCCTGTTGGGGATTATCACCGAGATTGACCTGATCGCGCGCAATGCGCCGCTGCGCGAACCACGCTATATCCCGGTGCTGTCGGCCATGATCCCCGTCAGTATCGAGGAATATCGCGAGTACAAGGAGCAGTTACGCCAGGTGTTGGCGACCCGCGCCGCCGACCTCATGCAGGATGAGGTGGAGACGATCACCCCGGATACCGAGATCTATGAGGTACTGGAACTCATGCTCGATCCGGAGATCACCATGCTCCCTGTGCTGGAGGATGGGACGCTGATCGGCGTCATCACCCGCACCGATCTTGTGCGGCTAATTGAAGAACTTGAATCCGCGCCGGATCAGGAGGGGGAGTAGGGCTTACTTCACGCCCAGAGCATTTCGCCGTCGTCTTCGACCTGTACGGTCTTGGGGGCGATCAAGGCGTGGTCGCGCTCGTCGGCCTGATCTTCGCCGTTCTCAAACCATTTGGCCCATTCGTTGGGCGCGTCCTGGTCTTGACCGCCGTGGCGGGTGATGCGTGTCCGCACGCGCAGCATCACCGGCGTATTGACGCTGGCCCCGCTGACGATCACCTGCCCCTTGCTCAGGCTGGGCAGTTCTTTGAGCAGGTCGCGGCCTACGCTCTCCACCGATTCGGCGATGCGGTTCTGGTCAATCGGGTTGGTGATGCGCATGATGCACTGGGTCATGCACTGGCTCAACACGTCGCCGTCGAGTTTGCCGGGCCGCT
>CAZYQJ010000202.1:0-8326 GCA_964649925.1 uncultured Litorilinea sp. | reverse complement strand
CCGCTGAATGTTGAGAATGACGCGCAAGCAGAGGGATTGGCGACTGTGCCCGCCATCGCAAGCTACCGGTTCCAGAGTAACAAAGCCCGGCACAAAAGTCAATGGCGTCAGGACGATACCGATCGGCCCGAATGACGCTGGGGGACTGGCGCGCGTGCCGCGCGGCTACGACCCCTTCTCATGCGGCTTTTTCCCCTCCATGCGTTGCCGCAGCGACACAATGGCCGTCTCTGAGCGTTGCGTTGCCCGTTGCAGAAAGTCAAGGATCGTCTGCAACTGCTCATCGTTGTAAGGTTCCACCAGGTCAGAGAATGTCCCTTGCAGCGACGTAAAGACCTGCGTTAACTCGGAAAGCCGCGATTGATCTACCTCGACGAAGACGCGGCGGCGGTCTTGGTGATCGCGCACGCGCCGCACAAACCCCTTGCGCTCTAGCCGGTCGATCAAACTCGTCACCGACGGGGTGGTCAGCCCTGTCTGTTGGGCGATCTCCCCGGCTGTGAGCGGGCCATTGCTCAGGATCAACAGGGTCTTTTCTTCCGTTGCCCCCAGCCCGATTTGTTCGGCAACAGCTGTGTGAAAAAAGACGGTCACTGTGCTGTTGTGGTACATGGCACGGGTGAGGGCCTGGATCAATTCCTCGCGGCTGGACGCCGCACGTGTTTTGGGGGTTGACAATTTTAGCCTCCAATCATATTATTTGAAGCATCGTGTATTTCGATAAATCTAGATATAAGATAAATCTCGGTAATCATAGCACATAGAGAGGAGCAGTACAACCGTGAAACTGCTTGTGATTGGCTCCACTGGGCGCACGGGGAGACATGTACTTGACCAGGGGGTGCGCCGCGGACATGAGATCACTGCCTTTAGCCGCCGCCCCCAAGAACTGGCCGGGGTTGCAGGGCTAGCGCAGGTGATCCACGGCGATGCGTTGAATCTCGACGACGTGCGCAAAGCCGTGGCGGGACAGGATGCGGTGATCTCCGCTGTGGGCGGCAGCGGCATTGCGCGCAGCTTGATCATCGCAATGCGTGAATCGGGTGTGGCGCGCCTGGTCATGACCAGCAGCCGGTCCGTCGTCGCCACCCGTCCCAAATTGCCCGTCACGCTGGCCTGGCTGGTCTTTCGTGAAGCCTATGCTGACCTTGCCAGGGCCGAAGGTATGATCGAGATGAGCGGGTTGGAGTGGACGGTTGTGCGGGCGACGATGCTCACCGACAAGCCTTTTACAGGACGGGTGCACATCGATTTTGAGGCGAATGCGACCGGCGGCGATTGGTCGCTGACGCGCGCCGATTACGCTATGACGCTGCTCGACGTGGTGGAAAACCCGCACATGGTCGGCAAGGCTGTCGGGGTGTGTGGTGCAAAGGGTTCCGAAGCGGTGATTGAGAAAGGATCCTATTCACCCGTCTAGTGTTCCGCGCGTTCTAGAACAACTGCCTCCACGACCAGCCGAAGCAGGCCGGGATCGTTCTCGGTCTGCTTCTCCCAAAGCCCCGGACTCTGCACCACGACTAGATCCAGGCTTGGACAGACCCAAATATGCTGGCTGCCTGCGCCGGAGGCAGCATAGGCATCGCGCGGCAGGTTCGGCCAGAGCAGGCCATATTGGTTCGTCCAAAAGCCATAGCCATAGTGCCACTGGTCCTCTGGACAGTGAGCGCAGATGTCCGGGTTGACCTGTACCGCCTCGCGCAGCCACGCTTCGGGGATCACCTGCTGATCCTGCCAGCGTCCCCAATTGCGCCACAGCCACCCCAAGCGGGCCATATCCAACGCCGACGACTGCACCCCGTCATAGTACCCAAAGATGGGCAGCCGCGCTTTTTCATGGAGCGCAAAGTTTGCCAGATAATATCCCCAATCTGCGCCGATAGGCTGCTTGATGTGGCTGTCGATCAACGCCTTGAGTCCCGGCGACCCTTCGGGATCGGCGATATCATACAGGCCGTAGCGTTTGGCGATGGCGTGGGTGAGAATATTCATGCCATACGTCTGATAATGGAAGACCTGGCCCGGTTCTTCACCCGGCTTCATATAGCCTGAGGTGTTGGAGATCAACTGGCGGAAGGTGATGGCGCGGTCTTTTTCAAAGGCATAGCGCCCCGGCTTGGGTCCTGTGCCTTCGGGCACATCCATCATCTCGGAGTAGACGTCCACAACGCAGGCATCGGCGGAGGGGATCATCCCTTCGTCGATGGCGATGCCCAAGATCGAGGAGAAGATCGACTTGGTGGCCGAAGCGAGGCGAAGCTGTTCGTTCTGATTCACGCCGTGGTTCCACTCTGCGACCAGATAACCGCCGCGCACGATGACGGCGCGGTAGCGGCCGTCCTCACGCCGCCGGGACTGATCGTCGAGCCACTGTCTGGCGGCCTCCAGTTTGGAGGGGTCGAATCCGGCTTCACTTGGGGAGCGGCGAAGCCAGTCGGGATTGGGATAGACTGTACGCATGTGGGCGATCCTTTCTTGCGGGGTTCTTTGACAATGGACGCTTCCATGATAACACGCACCCAAAAACGCTTCCAGACCATCCTAACAGAATAACGCCAGGCAGTTGATCCGGCATGGCCGCCTGTTTATCTATACCAAGACTCGATTCGAATGAGGTACGCTTGATGGAAAAATCCTACTCTGGCACGAGACTTGTATTCACCGATCTCGGTGTGTTGATCCTGCTGGCGCTTGCCAGAATCATCCTGCACACGCTGACCAACCATCAGTACGGCTTTCATCGCGACGAACTGGGCCTGCTCGACAACGCTCGTCACCTGGACTGGGGCTATGTGGCCTATCCGCCGGTCGCCCCGTTTATAGCACGGGTGGGACTTGCGTGGTTTGGCCTTTCGCTGGTGGGGGTGCGCTTCTTTTCGACGGTGGCGCAGGCCGCGGCGATGGTGCTGGCCGGGCTGATGGCGCGCGAGTTGGGCGGTTCGCGCTTTGCCCAGGTCGCGGCGGCGCTTGGCGTGATGATCGCGCCGATTTCGCTGCTGCAAGGGGCCATGACCCAGTATGTCTCGTTTGACTATCTGTGGTGGGTGCTGCTCGCCTACCTGGTGATCCGGCTCCTGAAATCGCAAGACCTGCGCTGGTGGCTGGCGATCGGCGCGGTGATCGGGCTGGGGATGATGACCAAGTACACGATGGCCTTTTTTGTCGCGGGGCTGGTGGGCGGAGTGCTGCTCACCCACACCCGCCGCCATCTGACAAGCCCGTGGCTGTGGGGTGGCGTTGCCCTCTCGCTGCTGATCTTTGCCCCCAACCTGGTCTGGCAGGCGCGGCACAACTTTATCTCACTGGAATTTCTCAGCAGCATCCATGCCCGCGATGTGGCGTGGGGGCGCACCGAAGGCTTTCTCCCTGAGCAGTTCTTTGTGGCGAGCAACCCGTTTACAGTTCCATTTTGGGTGATGGGGCTGTACTTCTATCTGTGGAAGCCAGCAGGCAGCCAATACCGCGTGTTGGGCTGGATGTATGCCATTCCGTTTGTGCTGCTGCTGGTCGCGCAAGGGCGATCCTATTACCTGGCCCCTGCCTATCCTATGCTGATTGCGGCGGGCGTTGTGGTCTGGGAGCAGTGGATTGCTGCGTTCGGCACGGGCATGCGCCGTCTGGCGCGCGGGGTGACGTGGGGCGCATTGGCCGTGGGCGCGCTGGTCTTTGGCCCGGTGATGCTGCCTGTGGCTCCGGTCAATTCTGGGCTGTGGCACTTCACCAGCCAGTTGCATGACAATTTTGTCGAACAGATCGGCTGGCCTGACCTAGTGGAGACGGTCGCCGGAATCTATCACAAACTGCCCGCTGAGACACAGGCGCAGACCGGCATCCTGACCGCCAACTATGGGGAAGCGGGGGCAATCAACCTCTATGGCGATGCCTACGATTTGCCGCAGGCTATCAGCGGCGTCAACTCCCACTGGCTGCGCGGCTATGGGAACCCGCCGCCGGAGACCGTGATCGTTGTGGGCTTCCCCCGTGAGGAGGTGGATAGCCTCTTCGCCGCTTGTAGCGTGGCCGGTGAGGTGACCAACCGCTACGGCGTCGAGAACGAAGAGACCACCGCCAACCCCACAATCTACGTCTGCCAGGAGCCGCGCCAACCCTGGCCGGAGTTGTGGGATCGTCTGCGGAGTTTCGGCTAGCGTACCGGATCGGCAGGCCACGACCGATTGGAGACCCGCCCTGTTACGATTTGCCACCGTAATAGATCACCCGTCCTGACAGCCGGAAGAGCAGGATCGTAAAGGCGATGACAATCAGGAAGAGCACCCATGCCTGGGCGGAAGCGTAGCCCAACTTGAAGAACTGGAAGGCGGTCTGGTAGAGATAGATCGACATCATCAGCGTTGAGTCGGCTGGTGAGCCAGTGCCGCCGGTCATGACATGCACTTCGGTAAAGAACTGGAACGCGCCGATCAGGCCGGTCACGACATTGAAGAGGATGACCGGGCTGATTAAGGGCAGGGTGACAGCCCAGATCTTCTGTCTGCCGTTAGCGCCGTCGAGTTCTGCCGCCTCCAGCAGTTCACGCGGCACATCCTGGAGCGCAGCCAGGTAGATGACGACCGCGCCGCCCACCCCCCACATGCTCATCAGGATCAGTGCAGGCTTGGACCAGCGCGGGCTGCCCATCCAGCCCGGCCCTTGCACGCCCACCATCTCCAGCACATAGTTGATCACCCCATTGATCGGGTCGAACATCCACAGCCAGACAATGGCCGTGGCAACCACCGGTGTGATGCTGGGCAGGAAATAGACAGTGCGGAAGAAGGAAAGGCCGCGCACCCTGGCGTTGAGCAGCATTGCCAGGGCGATCCCCACCACCATCGCCAATGGAACGCTGCCCAGGGCATAGTAGGCGGTGTTGTAGAGCGAGGTCAGAAAACGGGGGTCGTCAATCAAATTGCGAAAGTTATCCAGCCCAATCCATTTCGGACGATCCAGGATCGCATAGAAGGTAAAGCTGTAATAGAGCGAGGCCAGAAATGGGTAGAGGCGGAAGGCCACAAAGCCGACGATCCAGGGCGAGGTAAAGAGCAGCCCGGTGATGAGAGCCTTGCGGTCGCTGCGCGTGAGCCTGCGGGCACGAACGTTGAACATCATCAGCTATCCCTTCAAGCCGGTGAGCGCAATGTCCTCGATAAAGGTGCGCTGGGCACAGAAGAAGAGGAGAATGATCGGCAGCACGCTGAGACAGGTGGCCGCCATGATCCAGGCAAAATTCGAGAAGCCATAACTGGCGCGCATGTTGGCGATACCCAGCGAGATCGTGAAGAGGGACTTGTCGTTGATGTAGATGAGCGGGCCAAAGTAGTCATTCCAACTGCCGATGAATTGGAAGAGCGCGACTACGGCCAGCGCAGGTTTGGAGAGCGGCAGGATGATCTGGGAGAAGATGCGGAGTTCGGATGCACCGTCGACGCGGGCGGCATCGGCCAGTTCTTCGGGCAGGCTCATGAAAAACTGGCGCAGCAGAAAGATGAAAAAGGGGTTGCCCAAAAAGGTGGGCACCACGAGCGGCAGGTAGGTGTTGATCCAGTTCAACTGCTTGAAGATCAGGTAGAGCGGGATAAAGGTGACAAAGCCGGGCAGGATGAGCGTTGCCAGCACCAGGCCAAAGAGCAGGTCACGCCCCGGCCAGCGCACGCGTGCAAGCCCATAGGCGACCAGCGCATTGGAGACAACGGCCCCCAGGACAGAGGGCACGGCAACCAGCAGGGTGTTCCACAGAAAGCGGGAGAACTCCGCCCGCTGAAACGCCGCCGCGTAATTGTCCCACCGGATCGGGTCTGGAATCCAGATGATCGGGTAGACTGCCAGTTCTTCCGGGTTCTTGAGCGAGGTGGAGACCATCCACACCCAGGGCAGGATAAAGAAACTGGCAAACAAGAACAGCAGCGCGTACTTGGTGAGGGCGCCCAGTGCCCGTTCCAGGCGCATGCGCCGTATGCCCGACGGCGGCGCAGGGGCAGCGACCGCGCGCTGCTTGTCTCGACGTCCGACGAAACGTTGATCGATCACCGGGCAACCCTCCCCTGTTGGTGGCTGCTG
Source organism: uncultured Litorilinea sp. (assembly GCA_964649925.1). Classification (GTDB taxonomy): domain Bacteria; phylum Chloroflexota; class Anaerolineae; order Caldilineales; family Caldilineaceae; genus QEUY01. Next base: position 2,269 of record CAZYQJ010000202.1, on the reverse strand, counting down.
CAGGGTGGCGCACCCGCGCAGCGCAGATATTGACGGCGATTAACAGATCATGCCGACCTTGGCCTCCGGCCCGTGAGCAATGGGCTGCTCGCCTACCCAGCGCTCGTCCACGGATTCGCCCTGGCGTTGATAGCGCGAGTCGGTGGAAAGCCGGATGCGGTGGGTGCGGTTGTCCAGGCTGGCGTGCAGCGTGAACATCCCGAAGATCAGCACATCCCCCGCTTTGTACTCGGTGGAGAGCCAGCGTCCTCCGATCTGCTGGCGCACGCCGACGGCATCTTTGCTAAAGGCTCCGCCGCTCGCACCCCAGGCCCATTTTTCGTGGGCCGCGTCGTTCGTGCCGTCCACGCAGTAGCTGTCGACGTCGAATTCCCAATAGTCCCCTAGATGCTCGACCTTGTGGTGTGACCCTTCCAGGATCATCAGCCCGCCCAGGTCATAGGGAACATCGTCCAGCGGTGTCCACAGCGTGTACAACTGCTTGGTGCCGCGGTTCATAAAGACGATGTCGCAGTGGGGTGAGGTGGCGGTATTGGGGCCGGGAGCCTTGGCGCGCAGCCAGGTATAGTCATAGTGCAGCACCGGCCCGCCCAAGAACGCCTCAAAGAACGCCATCACCCGGCCGGTGTAGAGCAGCTTGTGGATCTCCGGGTTGCCATTGGCGAGGTCGGGCCGGAAGGTAAAATGGGCATCGGGCGCGGCTATCCCGTCCATCAGCGGTGCATTAGGGTCGAGTGCGCCTTCTGCCTGGAGTTTTTCCAGCACCGAGCGTCGCGCCTCCATCACGGCATCTATCTCTAAAAAACCGGGCAGATAGAGATAACCATCCTCCTGCATCTGGGAGCGCAGGGTTTCGATGTTGTCTAGGTCTGGGCGTGTGGCACGCAGTTCGGCAAAGTGCGTCGGTTCTGTGATCAACTGGCGACCGCCATAGTAAAGCGGGGGTACTGGCTGCATAGCATCCTCTCCATTGGACGTGAAACAAATCGACTGTGGAAATAACCTACGCCTGGTTCTGTTGGATCCAGGTGTCTAGCTCTCGCTGTGCCTGCTCCTGAACGAAGTCCAGGGCTTCTTCTGGGCTTTTCTCACCTAGGCGCGCCTTTTCCCATTCAGCGCCGAGCAGCGCCTGATAGGAGTCACTGGTGGGGATCTTGGGTGGGTAGAGATAGTAGTCTGAATTGAAGAGGTCGTCGAGGAAGATCTCTTCGTAGCCAGGGCATTCGCCCATGACGTCACTCTGGAAGGCGGGCCATTCGGTCATCTCCTGCGAGACCGGCCCATTGACACAGAGCCAGGTCGTGAAGAGGCTGGTATAGACATCACGGTTGCCGGTCGCGCCGGTCATCGTGCTGATGATCTCCCAGGCCGCCGACGGTTCCTGCGCGCCCACAGGGATGATCCAGCCGTCGCCATAGGTGTACATGCCGCGTTCGCTCTGGCCTTCGGGGCCGGGGAAGGGCCAGACCGTGTACTCAAATCCCTCCGGCTTGAAATTACGGATGGTGTTGTAGTGCCAGGGGCCGGTGACGAGCGTGGCGCGCAGGCCGGAGAGGAAGGGGTCTTGTCCGGCGGATCGTTCGCCGCGGCCTGCCAGTGAGGCGTTATAGGCGGACAACTTCTCCGGCCCCATCTTCTGCCAGTAGTCCACCACCCATTCCAAGGCGCGCAGGTTGTTCGGATGATTGGCTGTGACGGTCGTACCGTCCTCGGAGACGAACTGGCCGAGGAAACGGCCCATGACCATCGCAGCCCAGGTGAAGTCGCCGCCCAGCACGTCGATATTGCCGTCGGCGTCATAGGTCGTCAACTGCTCCCAGACCGCTGTCAATTCATCCAGGGTTTGAGGCGGGTTGTTCACGTCGACACCGGCTTCTTCGGCCAGATTGACGTTGACATAACAGCCCAGGCACTGGTTCCACATACTGGCGTAGTAGAAACTCCCCTCATAGGCGCCTAACTCCCAGATCGCGGGGACCATCCACTGCCGCAGCGTTTCCACTTGTTCCTCGGTCCCCACTGCGTCCAGGGCGATGAGTGCTTTTTGGGCGGCCAACTGATAGGCGATTGAAGCGCCAAAGACGACAGCCGTGGCAGGTGGGTTGCCCGCCGAGACAGCCGCCAGCAGCTTCTGGGTCATGGCTTCGGGCACGACCACATGCGTGGCGATGATCCTGTCCTGCGATTCGTTGTAGCCGGTGAGAATCTTCTCGATGTTCGTGGCGGCATCTTCGGTCCAGCCGGTCCAGACGTCGATCTCGATGGGACC
>CAZYQJ010000201.1:0-8344 GCA_964649925.1 uncultured Litorilinea sp. | reverse complement strand
GCCACCTGGAGTCGTGGGGGGCGGCAGTTCGTCCGATTCTTCGGTAAAGAGCCCCATCTGGCCGCGTTCACCCCCAGCGAGGGCTGCGATCTCGCCTGTGCTGGGCAGCTCCCGGATCAGGCTGCGAAACTCCAACTCGTTGAGGAGGCGGATCACAGCCGTCTGGTCGTAGTCCTCCAGGCGGCAGGCTTCGGGGTTCAGCTTCAGATCCAGGTCACGTACAATCGTCATCAGCCGCCGGTTGCGCTCAACCTGATCGCGGGCATCGATCAGGTTTTGGCGCGTCTTGGGCCCGCTGATTTCGTCGATGTGGGCGTAGAGGTTTTCGACGCTGCCGTATTCGCTTAGCAGTTTGATAGCCGTCTTTTCGCCGATGCCTGGCACACCGGGGATGTTATCGGATGAATCTCCGATCAACGCCTTGAGATCGACAAACTGATCCGGCGTCAATTGGTAGCGGGCGCGCAGTTCGTCCAACCCGTAGACGACCGTCTCTGGATTGGGGCCGCCCCGGGTATAGAGGATGCGGACGCGGTCGCTGATCAACTGGAACATGTCCCGGTCGCCGGACAGGATGAGCACGTCGATCTCCGCGTCGGCGGCCTGTTGAGCCAGCGTGCCCAGGATGTCGTCGGCCTCATAGTTGGGATAGGTGACGACCGGGATGTTGAAGACGTCTAGAAACTGGACGATGCGATCCATCTGGGTGCGCATATCGTCCGGCATGACATCGCGCGTGGCCTTGTAGTCGGAGAACTCGCTGTGCCGCCAGGTGTCCCCTGTGTCAAAGGCGACGGCCACATACTCTGGTTTGTATTCGCGCAGCAGGCTCAACAGCTTGCGGACAAAGCCATAGACCGCGGTGGTCGGCTCTCCTTCGCGTGTGGACAGCGGGTTTTTCAACCCGAAATAGGCCCGATAGGCTTGTGAATGTCCATCAACCAAGAGTAGTGTGGGCATGGCAGGTTTGAAAAAGCATAGTGCAACACAGAAATCCGCCGGACGACGTGTCTATCGGCACAAGCGCAAAACAAACATCTTGTGCCGGGCAAGGGCTAGGCCCGCTCGATCACCAAATTTCCCTGATCGACCAGTTGTTTGACCTGATTGATCTTCATAATGGAGCGCATGGTACGCATGCGCCGCCCTGCATCCAGCCGGTAGCGTCCGCTGGGCAATTCAAGGATGTAGTTGTTCTGGCTGCGGTTCACCAGGAAGATGATCTGTTCCGGGTCTTCCTGCCAGGTTGTGCCGGTAATGTTGCTCATGTCGTTTCGCTCAGTAGCCATGGGAAAAATCATTAGAACACCCGGTCATTTTACAGGTGTACCAACCCTTTGACAAAATTGCACGCCAGGCGCAGGGGCGCTAGAGCGGCAGCCGGTTCCCATCCACGTCCAGCGCGGCTTGTTCTGTTTGGGCGGGCCGCCTGCGCCGGGGGCGGCTGCGCCATGCCTGCCACAAGCCCACGCCTGCCATCATGCCAAACCCAGCGGCATAGAGCGAGAGGAAGAGTACGGTTCCCCACTGCCCCTGGGCCGCGCCCAAAACGACGGTGATCAAAGCATAACAGGCCAGGGCGATTTCGGCCACCACCATGCGAGGCAGGGGGAGGCGGTAGCTGCTGCGCTGCCAACTGTCCCCAGGCGTATGCACGCGGAACTTGGGGGTGCGTAGAAAGTCGCCGCCGGACCCGGTCAGGCCCTGCCACACGGCAATGGTGTTGTTGAGCGCCAACCCGGTTCCAAGCAGCATGAGCAGTGGGAGCAAGGCCCAACGCCGCACCCAATTCGCCGGATACAGCCGCCGCTGGGCGAGGGCATAGAGCAGGGGGGGACCAGCCGAAAAGACGCTCAGATAGGCCAGCGGCGCGGCAGGGTCTATGCCCAGGGCCACCATAGGCAGCGTGACCAGCAGCAGTAGCAGAAGCAATGGGTGGATCAGGTAATTGCCGAGATGGGCGAGGGCGGCGATCCGGTTCGCCCACGGCCAGGGGTGGCGGATGACGCGGCCCGCCAGTTTGCACAACACCTGGACGCTGCCCTTTGCCCAGCGAAATTGCTGGCGTTTAAAGGCCAGCAGCTGCACAGGGATTTCCCCCGGCACCTCATGGTCGCCCAGGTAGAGGCCGCGCCAGCCTGCTAGCTGGGCGCGGTAACTGAGGTCCAGGTCTTCACAGAGCGTATCCGCCTGCCACCCGCCCACAGCGGCGTCTTCGAGGCAGGCGCGCCGCCAGATACCCGCCGATCCGTTGAACCCAAAGGGAAAACCGGCAGCCATGCGTCCCGCCTGTTCTACGACGAAGTGACCGTCGAGCGCCAGGGCCTGGCAGCGGGTGAGCAGTGAATAATCGAGGTTGAGATGGCCCCAGCGTACCTGAACAAATCCAAGCGTATCATTGCCAGAAGCTAAAAGGTGTGGCAGAGTATGGTGAAGAAACGAGGCAGACGGCACAAAATCGGCATCAAAGAGTGCAATGAACTCCCCTTTGGCCGTTGATAATGCATTCGCCAGCGCCCCGGCCTTAAATCCAGTCCGTTGGCTGCGCCGGACGACCTCAACATCGACGCCGCATTGTTGCCAGTCTTGGGCAATGCGCTGCACAAGCGCTGCAGTACTGTCGTCCGAATCGTCAAGGATCTGAATCTGTAACCTGTCTGAGGGATAATCGAGTTGGGCGCAGGCCGTGATCAATCGTTCGACGACATGGCGTTCATTGTAGATCGGAAGTTGGACGGTTACCCGCGGTAAGGTTGAAGGGCGCGGCGGTGACGGTAGGGGCTGGCGTCGAAGAAAATGCAGGGTGAGCCAGAGCGCATGTCCCCCGTACAGCGCCAGTCCTCCTAGACAAACCGCGTAGAGAATCTGCAGAAAGATCGACAATGAGTGCATAGTGCTGCGTCTTGTCGCTGGATGCCGCGAACGAGCGGCGTAGGTTGACTCTATCGTCAGCCAACCGGCAGGTGCTAATGGCGGTTAGCAAAAAATAACGCCGACGACGTTCCGCCGGCTACCTGGGGCCATTATAGCGGTGTGACCTTAGGCCGCCAAATTGCGCTATAGGTGGTCACATGGCGCACTGGCAACGAAGGAACGGCTGGCTTATCACATTAGAGGCGAATCTCAAGTTGGAGGCTATTGCATGAGTACGCAGGATCCGCACGCTATGGGCGCAGATCAAGAGCCACCCATCTCGGATGCAGCGTTTGCGTCGCTGATTGATATGATCGGGCCTGATATGCCGGAGGTGGTGATCGATCTGTTGGATACCTACCTGGACGAATCCGCCACGTTGGTCGGCAGGATCCAGGATGCCCTGGCGCACGGCAATGAGGCAGAGATGTTACGTCCGGCCCACAGTTTGAAGTCAAGTAGCGCCAGTATCGGCGCGCTGCGGCTGTCGGCGTTGTGCGCCCAACTGGAAGACTATATGCGTCATGGCGAAGATGCCTTGGACGTACCCGCCCAGGTCCAGTTGATCCGGCAAGAATTCGGGCGCGTGCAGCAGGCGATAGAAGTGCGAAAGGCCGAGTTGCGCGCTCAATAGCCTGCACCTCATGCCGCCATCTCTTTTGTAGTCGAAATCCAAATAAGAGAGGCCGATTCCCGAACGGAACCGGCCTCTGCCGTTACTGCACGCCTGGAACGCTCTAGGCGTGTTCGCTCTCTTCGACCTTGTTGTTGGCGACGATCTCGTCCGTCAAGTGCCGGGGGACCGGCTCGTAGTGGTCAAACTCCAGCGTGTAGACGCCGCGCCCCTGGGTCATGGAACGCAGGTCTGTGCCATAGCGCAGGATCTCGGCCAGCGGCACGAGCGCGCGCACGACTGTGCGGTTGCCCTTTTGTTCCATGCCTTGCACACGCCCGCGGCGTGTGTTGAAGTCGCTCATCACGTCGCCCATATATTCGTCGGGAACCGTTACCTCAATGCGGTAGATCGGCTCCAGCAGCACCGGGTCTGCCTGCTGCATGGCCAGCTTGAAGACCTCGCGGCCAGCAGTTTGGAAGGCAATGTCCTTGGAGTCGACCGGATGCTCCTTGCCGTCAAAGACCACGGCCTTGACATCCACTACTGGAAAACCGGCGATCACGCCCTGTTCCATCACCTGGCGGACGCCCTTTTCAATCGAGGGCAGGAAGACGCTGCTGATCGCGCCACCAAAGACTTCGCTGGCATACTCGAAGCCGCTGCCCGAACTGAGCGGTTCCACGCGCATGTGGACCTCGGCGAACTGACCTGCGCCCCCTGTCTGCTTTTTGTGGCGATATTGGGCGCTGGCCGTGCGGCTGACGGTCTCCTGATAAGGGACTTTGGGAATGGCAGTATCCACCTTGACGCCGAATTTTTGCTCCATACGGCGCACGGCGACATCGACATGGGTTTCGCCCATCCCTTGCAGCACGTTCTGCTTTGTGGCATAAACCGATTCGACGCGCAGCGTCGGGTCTTCCTCGACCAGTGCGGTGAGGGCTTGCCCCATCTTGGCGCTATCGGCTTTGGTTGCCGGGCTGACCGCTACCGAATAGAGCGGCTGTGGGAACTGAGGCGGCGGGATTATCAGGCTGTGGTGGGCTTCGGCCAGGGTATCGCCGGTGACGACATCGTCAAGCTTGGTAATGACGCCGATATCGCCAGCCGTCAGTTCATCTACCGCTTGCAGGTCTTTGCCGCGGGCGACAAAGAGGTTGGCGATGCGTTCTTCCTTGCCTGTACGTACGTTGACCAGACGCGCATCTTTGGTGACAACGCCTGAGAAACTGCGGACATAGTTCATGCGGCCCACGTAGCGGTCGATGATGGTGCGGAAGACGCTGAGCGCAACCGGCCCGGCCGGATCGCTGCTCAACTCGACTTGGGACTCGTTCTGGGTCGCGGTGACCGTATGTTCATTGGGGGCAGGCACATAGCGCGGCAGCGCCGCCAGCAGCCGTTCCAACCCGATGTCATGCGTGGCTGACCCGCAGTAGACAGGGGCAATCGCGCAGTTTTTGACCCCGATGTGCAGGCCGTGACGGACTTCTTCCGGGGTCAACTCCTCGCCATCTAGGTACTTCATGATGAGATCGTCGTCGGCTTCGGCGGCGGCTTCCACCATCACCTGATGCGCGGCTTCGACTTCATCTTTCATGTCGTCGGGAATGGGAGCAACTTTGCCGTCGGGTCCCATGTAGGCCTGCATGGTCACCAGGCTGACCACGCCCTGGAAGTTGTCCGCCGAACCGATGGGCAACTGGAGCGGGATCACCTTAGCCCCATCAAGCGTGTTACGCAGGCTTTCGACGGCTTTCTGGAAATTGGCGTTTTCGCGGTCCATTTTGTTGACAAAAAAGATGCGCGGCTTGCCAAGTTCGACCAACCGGTCCCAGACCAGTTCGGTCCCGACTTCGCTGCCTGCCACGGCATCGACCACGACTAACCCGGCCTCTGCCACATGCAGCGCACTGGCGATCTCACCGACGAAGTCCAGATAGCCGGGAGTATCCAGGAGGTTCAACTTGTAGTCGTCATGTTCGACGGGCACAACCGACAAGTTGATGGAGATGCCTCGCCGTTGCTCTTCGGGATCCCAGTCCGACACGGTGCTGCCATCTTCGACGCGGCCCAGGCGCGAGATGGCTTTGGTCTTGTAGAGCAGGGCTTCAGCCAAAGAGGTCTTACCGGATCCGCTGTGGCCCAATAAGGCAACATTGCGAATCTGTTCGGTGCGGAACTTCGTCATACGTCCTCCTACGGCAACGTATTAAAAAACGTATCAAAATTGGTCGCAGGTACGATTAAGATAGCACGGTCGGGACTGGGGCCCCAGGACGCGTCATTGCCAGTACTATCGCGAATCAGCTTTCGCACATAAAGTGTCAAATTATAGTAAGGGAGACCGGAGCGCATTCTGCCTCGGTTGGACCTGGGGATCCGAGCTGCGACGGCCTGCTCAAAGGCTGCCAGACATCAAGGGCGCGGCCAATGACCGGACGCACTCTGGCAGCCACTCTTGCGTCATCAGACTGTGAAAGGGATTGTACTGGAAAAGCATAGGGCTGTCAACGAAGGGCCTGCCCTGTACCCCCACTGGTGCGCGGGTGTCCCTGTCCAAATGCCGATTTGTGGGCAGGCAGAGCTTTTGGTATGATCCGGCGTATGCAGCTTTGTTGGGCCAACGTCGCAAACGTAATGCTCGCCCCGATTCCCTCGCCCATGCCGGGCTTGGAGAAGGCCATTATAACCCTGGAGGCGGTCTGTACAAGGTCGCCACAGGCAGTGCCATGGAGGGGGGCGAACCGGTCTTATGTTTCCTCCTGACGGCCTGTGTCTGTGACTAACACAACCGCTCCGCCCACTCCCTCCCACCGCCCACATCTGCGTCCCAGCGTCCCAGAGACGCCGGAAATGCGGGTGTTGCTCATCTGTCATGCCGAAGATATGCATGACCGCTATGACCATCTGGGCAATGAGAACAGCGGCCTAACGGCGCAGGGATGGGAACAGGCCGATACCCTTGCCTCTTGGCTGCGCACCCATGAACTCATCGACGTGCTGGTCAGTGATAATCTGCTGCAGTGCCGGTTGACCGCGCAGCGGATCGGGCAGGCGTTGGGGCTGCCTGTGTCGGTGCAACGTGACCTGCCGATGTGCACGGCGGCGCGCTGGTCGTCGGACGAGGAAGATCGCGAGGAAGCGCGGAAACTACACCACAGCGTGGCCGGATCGGCGGAGGAGATATCCGCTAGTGAGCTAGAATTGATTGCGATGCTTGACCGGCTTTTGGAGGAGCATTGGGGCGCGACGTTGGCGATAGTCACCTGCGCGGCCAATATCAGCGCGGTGCTTCGCTATCTGGCCGGGCGAAGCCAGTTCGATGTGCAGCTCGACCCGACTGGTATCTCCGAGATCGACTACCATAACGGCCATTGGCGTGTGCGGTTTGTGAACCGTACCCCACATTTGCCCGTGCCGGTGGTGACCCCGCGCACCACACGCGACGAGCAGGCCCAGCCGCAGGACGAGGCGGATGACCTGTCGGAGATCATCGCCGTCTATAGTCGCGTGGCCGCTGGGGACCTGGATCGCATATGGCAAGACGAACAACCACGTGTTCGCCATTTGCTCAACTTTGCCAAGTTGCCGCCGGGCCTGCGGGTTTTGGATGTGGGGACGGGCATCGGGCTGCTGCCCTTGATGTTAGCGGAGGACGGCGCGCAGTCGGTGGTCGGGATCGACATCAGCCCAGAGATGCTAGAGCAGGCCGAGTACCTACGTCTCAGCCGGGGGGGGGAAAGCGGGGCGCGCGTCAATTACCGGCTAGCCCCAGCGCATGCGCTTCCCTTTCGCGATGAAGTCTTTGACGCGGTCTTTTGCCGTTTGGTGCTGAACCACACGCGACGGCCCGAGCGGATGGTGCGCGAGATGGTGCGCGTGCTGAAGCCGGGCGGACTGCTGGTGCTGGCCGAGTTGTTGAGCGTGGATAACCCTGTGAAGCGCGCCACCCAAAATGCCATCGAGGAAAAACGCAACCCTTCGCATGTGGCTGCGCGCAGCGTGGATCAATACAACAAGTTGATCACCGATGCGGGGCTGACGATTGAGGCCAAGGAAACGGTCAGCTTTGACCGCGAACTGGAAGAGTGGTTGGCCGCCTATGACATTGAGCATACCGAGGCAGGCGTGGTGCGTGAGATGATTGAGGCGGGATTGGAGACCGACGCCGCCGGGATCGGGGCACGCCGCCAGAGCAATACGCTTGTATTTGAGCAGCGGATGTACTATCTCAAGGCGATGAAGCCCGGCCCGCGCGCCTAATCCGCATCGACTGGTAAACTCATCGCGTAAGTGACCGGCGCTTTCCGAAGCGCCGGTCACCTGGTTTTTAGGAAGCGCGCCTACCGGCGGTAGAGTTCGCGCAGGATGATCTGCTTCTGGATCTGGGTCGTCCCCTCGTAGATCTGGTAGATCTTGGCATCGCGCATGAGCTTCTCGACGGGATACTCGCGGCTGTAGCCGTTGCCCCCAAAGACCTGAACGGCATCAGTGGCGTTGAGCATGGCGGCATCGGCAGCGTAGGCTTTGGCGATGGCGGCCTCAGTGGTGTTGCGTTTGCCTTGATCCACCAGCCAGGCGGCTTTGCGGGTGAGGTGTTGGGCCGCTTCGACACGGATCTTCATATCGGCCAGGAGGAAACCGACTCCCTGGAACTGGGCAATGGGCTGCCCGAAGGCGTGGCGTTCACCGGCATAGCGCACGGCTTCGTCAAGGGCACGCCGGGCTACGCCGGTCGCCGCTGCCGCTACCGGCGGGCGGCTTCTGTCGAAGACTTTCATGGCAATCATAAAGCCTTCACCCTCTGCGCCG
>CAZYQJ010000200.1:0-8435 GCA_964649925.1 uncultured Litorilinea sp. | reverse complement strand
AAGCGCCAAATTCGGGGGGCTCAGATGATTCCTGATACGGCCAAGGATCGCGCCATCCGCCGCCGCGTCATCACAGGTACGGCCAGCAACATCGCCGGGCAGAGCTTCGTCTTCGCCATCTCTTTCTTGCTGACGCCGTTCATCCTGGATCAGCTAGGCGCGCCGGTCTATGGGTTATGGGTGCTGCTCAACGCCATCATCGCCTATAGCGCCATTCTCGATTTTGGCATCTGGGGCACAGTCATCAAATATGTAGCCGAATACCAGGCGCAGGGGAACCACGCGGGGGCGCGCACCTTCCTGAGCACTGTTCTCTATCTCTATCTTGGCATCGCGGTGTTGATCAGCATGGGGGGGTGGATTGCCGCGCCTTTCGTGCCGCGCCTCTTTCATCTCGCGCCCGAAGATTACAGCCTCGCCAGCAGCCTTGTCATCTTGATCAGCCTGTCAACCGCCTGCGCCATCCCGTGCATGCTCCCGCTGGCCGTCCTGCGCGGGCTACAGCGGTACGATATCGTCAACGCCATCGACGTGCTGACTGCGCTGATTACCGCCGCAGCGACCGTGGCGGTTCTCTGGATGGGTGGCGGCGCGATGGGGCTGGCAGTCGTCAATATTGTGAGCCTATTTTGCGCGTTGAGTATGGGTATTTGGGCGCTGCGCCACGTTGCGCCGGACCTGCCCATTAGCTGGCGTGCCGCCCGTTGGCACATGGCGCGCACGGTTCTGGCCTATAGCTGGCCGCTGTCCATGCGCGACATAGCCAACCGTTTGCAAACGAGAACCGACGAGATCACCATCGGCGTCTTTCTGCCTGTCAGCGCAGTCGGAGCCTACAGCATTGCGCGCCGCTTGAGCGAGACGACACAGACGCTGACCAGGCAGTTCATGAAGACACTGCTGCCGCTCGCCTCCCAGCTTCACGCGGAGGAGGACTATCCCCGTCTGCGCGCCGTGTACAAGACGGGTACACGCCTGACTACAGCGATTGTGTTTGCGTTGGGGTCTGTGTTGTTTATGCTGGCAGGCCCGATCCTGGCCGTATGGATCAGAGCAGAGTACGCTGCATACGCCGGGATCGTAGCCCTCTTGACGCTGGCAAACCTCTTCGCCACCATCCAGTGGCCTGCGGTCGCCATGCTACAGGCGATGTCACGCCACCGCATCTTGGCCATCTCCTCAATGGGCAACGGGATTGCCAACGTGATCCTGTCCGTGCTGCTTGTGCGCCCCTACGGGCTTGCTGGTGTGGCATTAGGGACAGTCATCCCAGCCGCGATTGAGTGTATCTGCGTGATCCTGCCCTATTCGATGCGCGTGGCGCGTATCCCCGCGCGCGACACGCTGCTCGAAATCTTCATACCGGCCCTGATCCCGGCAGCGCCCACAATCCTGATCCTCTATGCGCTGCGGACAGCACTGGAGCCTGCGTCGGTGTTGTCCATTGCGGTGATCGCGGCGGCTGGCCTAGCCGTCTACGCAATCGGCTACCTGGGCCTGGAGATACGCATCCGCGCGCGCAGGCGGCAAGAAGCTATGCACGCCTAGCGGGGTCTGCGTGCCCTGGCGACCGTTGCTATGTTTCACGCAATCTGAGCCTGGAACGATTTCTGAAACCCTTGACCTATCTGGCGTCACCAGGCAAATTGCCGCTTTGCCTCGCATCCTCGTCCGCCCCTGTATGATGTATCATAAAAAGCGGTCCTGCATTGATATAGGGCCGGATCAAGCCTCATCTGTCAAAGGATAAAGGACAATGCGCGTACTGATAACTGGAGGGACGGGCGCGGTTGGACGGGCGACCGTCGAGCGGCTTGTGGACAAAGGGTGGGAGGTGCGAGTCATCGGGCGGCGGAGCGACGTCAATATTCCTGGAGCCGACTACCGTGTCTGCGATATCACCAACTACGCAGAACTACGCGAACAGGTGCGCGGCTGTCACACGATCGTGCATCTGGCAGCAGTCCCCAACCCGCGCGTGGTTCCGGGGCCGGAGTTATTTCACATCAACGTGGTCGGCACGTATAACGTATATGAAGCCGCCGCCGCCGAGGGCATCACAAAACTGGTGCAGGCCAGTTCGATCAACGCATTTGGCTGCTTTTGGGGCAACCGCGACATCGCCCCACACTACCTCCCCGTAGATGAGCAGCACCCCACCTACACGACCGATGCCTACTCGTTCTCCAAAAACGTGATCGAATCCATTGGCGATTATTACTGGCGGCGCGCTGGTATCTCCAGCGTGGCGCTACGCCTGCCGGGCGTCTGGTCACGCGAGCGCATCGAAAGCGAGGAATTCCATCAACGCCGCGCCAGGACACGCGCCCTCATTGACGAATTCGCCGCCGAGCCGGAAGACCGCCGCGCCGAGCGGCTGGCCGAGTTGCGGCACACGACCGCCGAATTTCGCGCGGCAGGAAACATGGAGTATCCGCAGGCCCAGAATGGCTTCCAACTGCCCGGCCCCTCCGCCGACCCGCTCTGGATGACCTATGCCTTTGATCGCTTTAACTTCTGGACTTATGTCGATGAGCGCGATTCTGCCCAATCACTCGAAAAGGGCGTTACCGCCGACTACGAAGGCAGCCATACCCTCTTTATCAATGACCAGGTGAACTATCTGGGATATCCGTCGCGCAAGTTGGCGGAGTTGTTTTTCCCCGAAGTAAAGGAGTATAAGACCGCGCTGGAAGGCGCAGAAGCGCTGGTCAACATCAACAAGGCAAAAACGTTGATCGGCTTTGCGCCGGAATACTCCATTCCAGAGCAGGCCTGACATTTCGAGACCGCATCACGGGGTGGGCCGCCGCACTTGCGCCTACCCCGTTGGCCCACGCTTCGGCCAGGCGCGCCGCTTCCATACGCATATAGCCTCACCCTGTTCCCACCACCCTTTGCGCCACTTGAGAATTTGCTCTGAAGGTGAAGCCGGGGAGTAGACGCCGCCCCCGCTACATGCACGCGCCTGCCTGCAGAATGACGTACGGGTGCAGCGCACGCTGTTGGAAGCGCCTGTACCAAAGGACAGGGTGGTTCTGGCACAAAGGACAACGTGCTGCCGTCTGAAATCTGCTATGGTTGCCGCAAACCACAGCGCATGATCGAGTTCAGAAAGGAAGCGAGCCCAAGATGATAAGCGCCACATTTCCCTATGCCAAGAAATGTCAGCGGGTGTTAGGCCTAGAGATGGCCTATGTGGACGAGGGCCAGGGCGACCCGATCGTCTTTCTGCACGGCAACCCCACCTATTCCTACATCTGGCGCAACATCATGCCCTATGTCGAGGGGTTGGGCCGCATCATCGCTCCCGACCTCATCGGCATGGGTGATTCGCAAAAGCTGCCCCACAGCGGCCCCGGCTCATACACGTACGTCGAGCACCGCCGCTATGTGGATGCACTGCTCGAAGCACTGGGCGTCCAGGAGCGCGTCACCTTTGTCGTGCACGATTGGGGATCAGTCTTGGGATTTGACTGGTCATACCGCCACCCGCACGCGGTCAAGGGCATCGCCTACATGGAGGCGATTGTCAAACCTTATAGCTGGAGTGAATACCCGGAGGGCCGCGGCCGCCAGAGCTTTCAGGCGTTGCGCTCCCCCGCAGGCGAACAGATGGTATTGGAGCAAAACGCCTTTATCGAATTCAACCTGCCCGCGGGCATCCTGCGGCACTTGACAGAGGAGGAGATGAACGCCTATCGCCGACCCTTTGCCGAACCCGGCGAGGGGCGTCGCCCCACGCTCACCTGGCCGCGCCAGCTGCCGATTGACGGGGATCCAGCCGACGTGACCGAGATCGTCACAGCCTATGGCAGGTGGTTGGCCCACAGCGACGTTCCCAAACTCTACGTACGCGCTGATCCTGGGCGGTTGCAGCCAAGCCAGCATGCCTTCTGCCGCACTTGGCCCGCGCAGCGCGAGGTGGTCGTGCCAGGGCTGCATAACCTACAGGAAGACTCGCCGGACGAGATAGGGCAGGCCATCCGAAGCTGGCTGCAAGACCTGACCTAGCCATCGCACCGGCAGGCCGCACAGTTCCCCTCTCCCACAGCTTGCGGGCGGCTCACCTGCGTAGTCGTTGACAGTGGTGGCCCGATCTGCTACGATTATTTCAGGAGCCAAATTTAATCAGACTGAGCAGTGGCGCTCGCCGCCCGCAAGTCCCCAACACCGGCGCGCAGAAGCCAGCGCGCGATTATCGTACTCGTCAATCTAACCAGCCCTGTATCCATTGTTCTGGGTGGCAAGTTCATGGAAGTGGCATCATCGCTTTGATCAATCGTCCGCCAGGCCATCGCCAATCAAGCCTTGGTCATGGTGGTGATTTCTAGATAGGCGATGCCTCCAGCTTCCGAAGACGTGCAGCGTCCCCCCTGCCGCAGTAAGGGTGTATGATCTCGTTTCCCTGCCGATGGGCCACCCGCGCTGGAGGGAGGTGATGCGCGAACCGTAGCAACCTGATGCACTCTCTGGATGTGATTGAATCCACTCCTCAAACCCTCAACAATCCATCTCAAGTGTGGCTTCGCAGCAGTGCGGCCGTCTTGACATCCATACAAGGAGAGTTCACCTCATGAACAGCCGAAAGCATCTACCGCTTTCCTTCGCAGCTACGCTGATGTTGGTACTGCTCATGGCAGCGTGTGTCGCACCAGCCGCACCGGCAGCCGAAGCGCCCGCCGACGAGGCGCCTGCCGCCGATGCCCCCGTCACGATCTCGCTCTGGGGCGGCTGGCCGGAAATCCAGCCCCTCTATGAGCAGGTAGCCGCCAAGTACAGCGAAGAACACCCGAACGTGAGCTTTGAGATCCTCACCAGCCCGCTGCGTGAATTTGAGCAGAAGCTGGCCGCGACCGTGCCCGCCGACGCAGCCAGTTGCATCGTCGAGGCGTCTCCCTATCCGATGCAAAAGTTCCTGGACGCCGGTCTCATGCCCGCAGTGCCTGAAGATATGGTCGAGTTCATCACAGCCGAAGGCCGCTATCCCGAAGTCCTGTTGGCCGACAACCTGGCCGATGACGGCAGCTACTATGGCGTCCCCTACTTCCAGGGGCGGCATGCCATCTTCTGGAACAAGGACATCTTTGCCGAGGCCGGTCTGGAAGGCCCGCCCACCACGATGGATGAACTTGTGGAATATGCCATCCAGGCCGCTCAATATGATGATGCCGACAACCTGGTCGTCAGCGGCCACAGCCTGCGCTTGTCAGGCGCGGGCAGCGGTGTGGGCGAGAAGTTCTGGATGTTCCTCTATCCCAATGGCGGCTCGGTCATCGAAGAAGTCGAACCGGGGAAATGGCGCGCCAATTACAACAACGAAGCGGGTCTCAAGACCTTGCAGATGTACATCGACCTGGTCTGGAAGCACAACGCCGACAATCACCAGGTCAAGCATGACGCCGAGGCCTTTCAGCTTGGCGAAACTGCCATGTTTGCCCGCGAATCCTGGGTGATCGGCGATACCGCCAACAAAGCGCCGGATCTCAACTATGACACCGCCATCATGCCCGCGGGCGTGCGGCACGGCGACCTGGCGACCGGCGTCAACCTCTATGTGACGCGATCCTGCCCCACCCCCGATATCGCCTGGGACTTCGTCGAGTACCTGAACAGCGAGGAAAACCTGCAACTCCTGCTCGAGATCACGGGCTGGCTGCCGCAGCGTCTCGACGTCGACCTGTCGCCTGTGCTGGATGCCGAACCGCGCTATGCGCCCTTCCTGTACAGCGCGCCCGATTACGACATCTACACCTATCCGACCCTGCCCGAATTTGACGAGATCCTCACCAAGTTTGCCGAACGCCTGGTTGCGGCTTATCTGGATGAATCTCTAGTAGATAACCCCGAAGGCATGGCTGCCGTGCTGGAGGAGGCCGCAGCGGAGACCAATGCCATCCTGGAACGCAACGGTCACTACGCTGGCGAATAAGCACCAACAACGCTGACACGATGGGGGTGGCCTGGCGCGTGCTGGGCTGCCCCCACCCAATCCCCAGGCACAAGCACACATGCCAGGGGATGCATCGATAGGCTTTCTGGATGGAACAAACCGCTATGTCCTCAACTTCGACCGCGATGCCAAAAGCCTCTGGCCGCCGACGTCCTTTTTGGACGGTAGAACGAAAACGCTGGATTTTCTGTTACCTGGGTCTACTGCCGATCTTTGCTATCTACCTGGTCATACGCATCATCCCGATTGTACGCACCTTTGCCCTCAGCTTCTATGAATCAAACCTGGTCAACCCCCAAGCGGCGTTTATCGGGGTGGACAACTATGTTGAGTTGTTCGGCGACCATCTCTTCCTCACCGCTCTACGCAACACCACCTTTTTTGCGGTTGCCACCGTCATCCTCAGCGTGACGATTGGGTTGGGCCTCGCCCTGCTCATGAACCGCCCGCTGCGTCTGAGCGGTCTCTATGAAACGATCTACTTCCTGCCCGTCATCACCCCCATGGTGCCGGTTGCCATCATCTGGAAGTGGATTTACGACCCGACCCTGGGGCTGCTGAACTATGTGTTGTCGTGGTTTGGCATTGCGCCTGTGGGCTGGTTGGTCTATCCCGACATTGCCCTCTGGGCCATCGTCGTCATGAGCGCGTGGAAGATCCTGGGCTATAACATGGTCATCTTCTTGGTGGGGCTGCGGAGCATCCCCGATGAGTTTCTGGAAGCGGCTTCTCTGGATGGCGCTTCGGTCTTGCAACTGCTGCGCTACATCACCCTGCCCCTGCTCAAACCGATCATCCTGCTTGTCCTGGTGATCAACACCATCAATTCCTACAACGTCTTTACACAGGTCTATGTCATGACGACCGCAGGCCAGGGCGCCACCTCAAACCCGGTGCGCGTCTTGGTCTATGACATCTGGGAAAACGCATTCCGCTACTTCCGCATGGGCTATGCCTCGGCAGAAGCGGTGATCCTCTTCCTCATCGTCCTGGCATTGACCCTGGTACAGTTCCGTCTCATCCGCAGTGATGCATAAAGGAGCGCTATGAGCGACCGGCGTGCGCTGTCGTGGTCTCGCATCGCAATCCAAGTCACCCTGATGACCGGCAGCGTGATCATGATCCTGCCCTTTATTTATATGGTGGGCACCTCATTCAAACCCCCGACCGAGATCATCACCTGGCCTCCCACGCTGTGGCCCAAGCAGCCGACGTTAGAAAACTACGCCTTGCTGCGTACTCAAGCACCCTTTGCCCGGTTTTTCCTGAACAGCGCGATCATGTCTACCGCCTCGACGGTGGGCATCCTGATCACCAGTGCGCTGGCAGGCTATATCTTCGCCAAATTTCGTTTCCCAGGCCGTAACATCCTCTTTATCACCCTGCTGGCGACGGCCATGGTCCCGTTTGAGACCTACTTGATCCCTCTCTATTTGGTCGCCAAGAACCTCAGGCTGATCAACACCTACACGGGTCTGGTAGCGCCCTATTTTGTGATGAGCTTTGGGATATTCCTCATGCGCCAGAACATCGGGGCTTCCATTCCCGACGATCTGCTGGATGCCGCGCGCATCGACGGCAGTTCCGAATGGCGCATCTTCACCACGCTGGTCGTGCCGCTCTCCAAAGGCGCACTCAGCGCGCTGGGAATTTTGGCGTTCATGCAGGCATGGACAGCCTTTATTTGGCCCTTGATCCTGGCAACCGAACAGAAGATGTACACCATGGAAGTCGGGCTTTCCATCTTCCAGCACCGATTTACGATTGACTATGGCGGGATCACCGCGGGCAGCACTGTGAGTATTTTGCCGATCTTGCTGGTGTTCCTGTTGCTGCGCCGCCACATCATCCGCGGGATCACGCTCACCGGAATGCGAGGGTAAGTCAGACATGCAGCCTATCCGGTTCGCTGTCATCGGCGTCGGTAATATCGGCAAAGTGCATCTGCAGGCCATGGCCGCTTCACCCCATGCGCAGGTCACCGTCCTCTGCAACCGCACAGAGGCGACCGGCGCGCCGCTGGCGCGGGCGCATGGGGCGCGCTGGGTTGCCGATTTCCGCCAAGCCGTGTGCCAGCCCGATGTCGATGCAGTCGCCATCTGTACACCCACCGGCGTTCATATGGAGATGGCCGTCGCTGCGGCGCAGGCCGGGAAGCATATCCTGATGGAAAAGCCGCTTGAAGTCACGCTGAGCCGCATCGACCGCATCCTTGCCGCGGCGGATCAGGCAGGTGTGAAACTGGGCTGTATCTTCCCGCGGCGTTTTGCCGCCGGGTCGCAGGCGGCGCGCCAGGCGGTCGCGCAAGGGCGATTGGGGCGCGTCACGCTGGTGGAGATCAGCGTCAAGTGGCACCGGCCCCAAAACTATTACGACGGTTCGTGGCGCGGCACCTGGGCCTTGGATGGCGGCGGCGCGGTCATGAACCAGTCGATCCACTACATCGACCTGGCCCAATGGCTGGTAGGCCGCGTCGAAGGCG
>CAZYQJ010000199.1:7058-8459 GCA_964649925.1 uncultured Litorilinea sp. | reverse complement strand
CTCACCAGGTGTCGCCGCGGTGAACCCCGTGATCTCGACGTGGATGTTGACGATACCGGCCTGGACGCTCTCACTAAAGGTCGCCATACCCACCACATTCCCGTCTGCATCCTGCAACTCGGCAGTCGCCATGAGAGGGGCGGTGATCGCTTGCGTGCCAGTCACTTCCTCGGTCTGCGTCATCTCCTCGGTAGCCGTCACCGCGGCAGTCGCTTCCACGGCAGGCTCTTCAGCGGGTTGCTCTGTGGGTTCTTCAGCGGGTGCTTCGGTCGGTTCTTCCTCTGGGGCCGGGGTAGCCGCCTGCGCCAGCACATCACTGCCCGGCGCACCCGCCACAACGCGCACCGACCCCACCTCCTCCACGTCGGCGGGCACAGCCGCGCTGCAACCGGCAATGACAAGCGCAACCACCGCCAACGCAACAAGCACAACTGGCGTTACCGCATCTCGCATGATTGATCTCCTGAATGAACCATGAGTCTGCTCCGAAAATCGCTGGATGCTTCGGTCCACACGTATAGGATGGCGCGGCCAGGGTTAGGCAAGGGGCGTGGTTGAGAGCATAGAAGCGGCAGTGGAGCGCGCCTATCTATCAGGATACGCATAAGAGGTACAGCGGTGGTTTAGGTAGGCATGGGTGCAGCGGTCGCCGCTTTGGATACCTGCGGATATCCCAAATAGCGGCCCCGAACAGCCAATGTTGGGGGTGGACACATTTTTTGATATCACTTATAATGTGGGACGCAATGGGGTAAAGTGGGGCGCTTATCCTAAGATTGGCTAGGATCCACCGAGTAGGTGGGAGAAACCAGAACATTTTTTCTATTTTTGGGTTTTTGGGATAACGGCCATCCGATAGATTGCGTTCGTTATCACCCTGACCTTGCACTTCGCCCCACAGCGCAGCAGACGGGACAGCACCAGGCAGCACCGTACAGCGTTCGCCGGTTTGGACATCGGCTCAGTCACAATGGACAGATAGCGTGTTTCTGGGCGAGTACTCCCACAGTCTAGACAGCAAGGGCCGCCTCACCATCCCGGCGAAGTTCCGGGATCAACTGGCTCTCGGCTTGGTGGTCACACGCAGCCCGCTGGAACGCTGTCTCCTGGTCATGCCCCAGGGCAAGTGGGAGGAAGTCGCCAGCAAGATCAGCGCGCTGCCGCTGGCTGATCCCCGATCCGCCCTACTGCGCCGGGCCATCTTCAGCGCCGCCGAGGACTTTAAGCCGGATAGACAAGGGCGCATCCTGATCAGCCAACGCCTGCGGGATTACGCCCGGATCGAGAACGATGTCGTGATCGCCGGGATGAACACATTTGTCGAATTGTGGAACCCCGACCTATGGAATGAAAAGGTGCTGCAACAACTGGAAGACGGCACGCTGGACGCCGAACTCTTTG
>CAZYQJ010000199.1:0-7048 GCA_964649925.1 uncultured Litorilinea sp. | reverse complement strand
CACTGAATGTCTGATCATGCAGCCTGAGCCACACTCCGGCCAACCGCACGCCGCACAAATCAGGCAAGCTGCGGTGACAAACGGCGAAGCCGGACTCGTACACGTTCCTGTCCTGATCGATGAAGCCGTGGAGGGGTTGGCGCTTCAGCCGGGCGATGGGGCCATCGATGGCACGGTAGGCGGCGGCGGGCATACCGCCCGCATCCTAGAACGCACTGCCCCGGACGGGCGGGTCTTGGGGTTGGATGCCGACCCAGCCGCCATTGCGCGAGTCAGCGCCCGCTTTTCGGGCGAAATCGCTGCAGGCAGGCTCACGCTCGTTCAGAGTCCCTTTGGCGACATGGCCCAGGTAGCCCAAGCGCACGGCTTCCCCCCCGTCAGCGGAATTCTGCTCGACCTGGGGGTCAGTTCATTTCAGATTGAAAGTCCGGAACGCGGCTTTTCATGGATGATGTCCGGGCCGTTGGATATGCGGTTTGACCCACGCCAGCCCACCAGCGCCGCCGACATCGTCAATACCTGGCCGGAACGAGACCTGGCCGACCTGATCTTTCGGTATGGGGAAGAACGCCACAGCCGCCGCATCGCCCGCCATCTGGTCGCCCGCCGCCCGATCACGACCACCGACCAACTGGCGCGGCTGGTCGAAGAGGCTGTCGGGGGCCGTCGCGGCCAGCGGATTCACCCCGCGACGCGTACCTTTCAGGCGTTGCGGATCGCGGTCAACCAGGAACTGGCCCAACTGGAGCAAGTGCTCCCCCAGGCCTTGGGTCTCTTGAAACCAGGCGGGCGCTTAGCCGTCATCAGTTTTCACAGTCTGGAAGATCGGATCGTCAAACAGTGGATGCAACAGGAAGCCAGAGACTTTGTCCATGATCGGGCTCATCCCTACGGCGGCACGCCGCGCACGCCCACCATACGCATACTCACGGGCAAACCCGTGACGCCGTCGCCCGCCGAGTTAGAACGCAACCCGCGCAGCCGTTCGGCCAAGTTGAGGATCGCTGAGCGCCTCTAGCAAAGGACTATCATGCACCAGACAAACTCGTCGTTTAGCTCATCCTCCCTATCTTCCTTCCCTGCACCGTCGTTTTCCGCTGCCCCCACGGCCCGTGCACCGCTCGCCCCCGGATTCGACGCCACCACGTCGCTGGGCCGCCTGCAAACGCTGATTGATACGCTCGACCGCTATCTGCGCCTGCCCACCACCCCACGCGCATTTTTCCTTTATCTTGTAGCACTCATCCTCATCTCGGCAGGCGCGACCCTCTATGTTGTCATCGCAGCCCAGATACTCCAGGCTGAAGTTCAACTGGCGCGGATGGAGCAACAACTGGCGACCATCGATCAACAAAACGGCGATTTGATTTGGAAGATCGCGCGCGAGACCAATATGAAGAACCTGCACGAGCGCATCCTGGCGGCAGGCTATGTGCGGGTAGAGGATCGAGCCTACATGGTTGTGGAGGCCGAACCTGATTCGCCGGTCACACAGGCGCAGCCCGCTGACCCCGCGCCCACGACGGCTGGCCAGAACACGCCGGAAGCCTGGCAGAGTTTCTTTGCCCTGCGCTGGCGGTCTGCACCCATGCCGGACTTGTCCGCCGCGCCCATTCGCCTGCCAGAGTCGGATACCGCCGATCCACCCGCCGACCAATGGCGTCGCTGGTGGAAGGAGTTGATTGATGGCAGCGCCGCATTCTTGCAGCAAGCCGCCGCTCGCTAACCTTGTGGATGGTTCGGTGCGATTGTCATGATGCCATCTTCGCCTCGGCTGGTCCAACCGGCGGTTGCCGGGCAGGACCCTACAGACGAAACACCACCCACCACGCTGGGAGGTCCCTCCCGGCGGCGTTTTGCCGCGCTCATCGTCCTTTTTTGCATTATGGGGCTGGTGCTGATGGCGCAACTGGCGCGCTATCAGATCTTTGGAGCAGACCTCCCCGGCGCCGACCCTGTGGCGCAGACCGGCCCCAGCCCGCGCGGGATGATCGTCGACCGCAACGGCACGCCGCTGGTCGTCAACCGCTACTACTTCCAGTTGACCGCCACCCCAGCCCACATCACCACCCCCGAAGAGCGCGATGAAGTCGCACGTCTGCTAGAGCAGGCCATCGGGTTGCCCTACGCCCAGACCTTTGAGACCCTCACCGCATCGGCGAACAGCCTGTATGCCGAACTGGCCGACGCCATCACGCTGGAAGATGCCAATAAGATCGCCGAACTCAAAGCCGAACTGGCGGCCAATGTCGGCGTCTCCCCCCTACAACATGTCCAGGCCATACCACTGACCAAACGCTACTATCCCCAGGCTGAACTGACCTGCCACCTGTTGGGGTTTGTTCACGTCGAACAGGGTGGCGTCAGCGGCGTGGAGGAGTATTACAACGAATTCTTGCGCCGCGATGGCCCCGGCCTGCTCACCACCCAACGGGCTTCGCTTGATGCCCTGGATATCGACGTGCGCCGCTTTGTCCCGTCCTCTGTCGGCAAGGATTTGGTCTTGACCCTGGACCGTACCGTCCAGTGGATCATCCATGAAGAGTTGCAGCGCGGCCTGGATCAATATGGCGCGGTGGCAGGCACGATCATCGTCCTGGACCCGCACACCGGTGCGATCTTGGGAATGGTCAACCTCCCCGACTATGACCCCAATCGCTATGACCAGGCATCCTTTGACCGGTTCGTTAACCCGGCGATCAGCCTGCAGTACGAACCCGGTTCCGTCTTTAAGATCATCACCATGGCCGCGGCGCTCGATGCCGGAACGATCACCCCCTCCATGACCTTTACCGATACCGGCAGTTTCACCATCGGCGGGCGTGTGATCTTCAACAGCAACCGTGTCGCCAACGGTGAAGTCGATACCAGCTATGCCCTGGCCCAATCGCTCAACGTCGTCACCGCCATGATCGCTGAGATGATGGGGCCAGATGAGTTCTATCGCTATGTGCGGCTCTTTGGCTTTGGCGATGCCACCGAAGTCGACCTCTCCGGCGAGATTGCCGGTCTGATCAAGACGCCTTCCAGCCCACAGTGGAGCCTGGCCGACCTGGGTACAAACAGCTTCGGGCAAGGCTTGGCGGTTACGCCGCTGCAGATGGCAAACGCTACCGCGGTCATCGCCAATGGCGGCAAGTTGATGCGCCCCTACATTGTCCAGGCGCGCGTCGCCGGTGACCAAGTGTTGTTGACCGAGCCGGTGGTGGTGCGCCAAGTGCTGCAGCCCGAAACTGCCGACGCCATGGCCGAGTTGATGACTGAGGTGGTCGAATCGCCCAATTCCACGGCGCGCGTCGCAGGCTATCGCGTCGCGGGCAAAAGCGGCACGGCCCAGATCCCATCCCCCGAAGGCTACGAGCAGGAAGATACCATTGTGAGTTATGTCGGCTTTGCTCCGTCGGACGACCCGAAATTTGTCGTCCTGGTCAAGATGGACCGGCCCGACTCTAGAGTCAACCAGTGGGCCAGTCAAACGGCGGCGCCCGTCTTCAGCCGGGTAACCGAGCGGCTCCTGAACCATTTCAGCGTGCCGCCTGAGGCTCCGCAAGTTGCCGTTGCAGGAGAGTAGCGAGTGCCGCCGATCTTAACAACTCAAATATCCCAGCACACGCTCTGGCAGGCGTTGACCGGCGCGCTACCGCCGCTGGCCCTCCCGCCCACGCCGATCCCCCGCGCCGGGCTGGACAGCCGGGATATGGAACCCGGCGATCTCTTTGTGGCCTTCCAGGGGCAGAACACCGACGGACACCGCTTTGTGGGCGATGCGCTGCAGCGTGGGGCCAAGGCAGTCATCTGTGAAGCCCAGGCGCAGGATCAAGCCCTGGCCGCGGGCGCAACCGTGATCGACTGCCGCCGCTCCGCCGCCGAACATCCCAATGCCGTGTGGGCCGAGGCTGCGACCAATGCCCTGGACGGAACCGCGCTGGTCTATCTGGTCGATAACACCACTACCGCCTTGCAACAGGTGGGCGGCTTTCAACGGATGCACCGCAGCAATCCCGATCTGAGCGTAATCGGGATCACCGGCAGCGTCGGCAAGACCAGCACCAAAGAACTCACCGCCGCGGTGGTCAGCCAACGTTTTCACACGCTGCATAACAAGGGCAACCTCAACAGCGAACAGGGGCTGCCGCTGACCCTGCTGGAACTAGGCCCAGACCATGAGCGCGCCGTGTTGGAGATGGGCATGTATGCCCTGGGCGAAATCCGTCTGATGTGTGAACTGGCGCGGTCGCGCCTGGGTGTCATGACCAACGTTGGCCCGGTGCATCTCAGCCGCCTGGGCAGTATTGAGGCCATTGCCCAGGCCAAGTCCGAACTGGTGCGAGCGCTGCCCAGCGCCGACGACGGCGGGATCGCCATCCTCAACTGGGATGACGAGTGGGTGCAAAAAATGGCCGATGCCACCTCAGCGCGCATCTTTCGCTACGGGCTGACGCCGGAGGCCGATCTATGGGCCGACGAGATCGTGAGCGCAGGCATGGAGGGCATCCGCTTCCGCTTCCATTACCGGCCACCCGGCAGCGACCGGGTCGAATCGCTGCATGTAAAAGTGCCGCTGCTCGGTCGCCACAGCGTGCATACTGCGCTGCGCGCTGCCGCGGTCGGCCTGGTGGAAGGCATGAGTTGGGAGGAGATCGTCGCCGGTATCCAGAGCATACCAGGGCAGCTTCGCCTAGTGGTGGTGCCGGGCATCAACGGATCCACGCTGATCGACGATACCTATAACGCCAGCCCGGCCAGCATGGTGGCCGCGCTCAACCTGCTCAACGACCTGGAGCCAAGCAGCGGCGGACGTCGCATCGCCGTGCTGGGCGATATGCTCGAACTGGGCAGCTACACCGGCGAAGGCCACAAGATCGTGGGGCGTCGCGCCGCGGATGTCGTCCATACGTTAGTGACTGTAGGGGAACTGGGGCTTGCCATCGGCGAAGAAGCGCGTGACGCCGGTTTAGCCCCGGACCGGCTTTTTATGACCGCAACCTTTGAGGAGGCCGTTGACCTGCTACGACGTGAGTTGGGACCCGGCGACCTGGTGTTGGTCAAAGGCAGCCGTGCAGTGGGGATGGACCAGATCGTGCAGGCTATCAGCCACGCCGTTGCCAACCATCAAACTTCGCGCCATCATTGATCAAGAGGGTCGCACATGGCATATGCGTTGACGCTGGGGACTGTCAGCTTTTTTCTCGCGGTCATTTGGGGAAGGCCCTTCATCTCGCTGCTCAAGCGGTGGGGGATCGGCAAACAGATCCGGGTCGAAGAGCCGGACGGCCACCAACTCAAGACCGGGACGCCGACGATGGGAGGATTCTTGATCGTCGTGCCGGTATTGTTGATTACAGGGGTTCTGAACATTGCCAACCTATGGGGCTTGAACTACATCGGTCAGAGTACCTTGATCCTCTTCTTCTGTCTGGGATCGCACGCCATCTTGGGCGCGATCGACGACTGGCAGGGGATCCAGGGCATCCGAGGACAGGGCGAGGGCATGAGTCCCCGCATGAAAAGCACCTTTCAGATCATCTTCGCCACCATCATGGCCCTCGTCCTCTACTACGGTCCGCCCCAGTGGGACTATGTCGGCGTGCCGGGGTTTCCGGAGTTTTTTCGCATCGGCCCGTGGATCATCCCGATCACGGTGTTGATCATCGTGCTGATGAGCAACGCCGTCAACTTGACCGACGGTTTAGACGGCATGGCCGGCAGCATCAGCAGTGTCGCCTTTGCCTGTTATGGCACGATTGCCTATCTGCAAGACCAGGTCTATCTGATGGCCTTCTGTTTCACCGTCGTGGGCGCGCTGCTAGCTTTTCTCTGGTACAACGCCTTTCCGGCCCAGTTGTTTATGGGCGACACCGGCAGCCTGGCGTTGGGAGCCACCCTAGGCCTAGTCGCGGTGATGACCGGCCAATGGCTGCTGCTGCCGGTGGTAGGGTTTGTCTTTATGGCTGTAGCCGGGAGCGTCATTCTCCAGGTCGGCTACTTCAAGTGGACCAAACGGCTCTACGGCGAAGGCAGGCGCATTTTCAAGATGGCGCCGCTCCACCATCACTTTGAACTCTTGGGCTGGAGCGAGATGCAGGTCAAGGAACGGTTTTGGCTTGTCGGCGTTTTATGTGGGATGTTGGGGGTAGCATTGGCGCTCATCTGATCCAGACATGGGCATCGGGGCGTGCCCGGCCCGCGTTTCAGGATCGGTAGGTCAGGCCTGCAGCCTGACGGACCTCCCAACCGGGAGTGGCGAAGCGCAGGAAGTGGGGTCAGATCATGCGAGGGGTACGTGTCAAGGCACAGGATACAAACGGACGGCGCAGCACACATGCACAGGCCGTGCCCGGCCCGCTGCGCGAGTCGGCTTGCCGCCCAACCAGCCCGTTTTCGGGCCGATTCCCGGAGTGGGGAAAGAGACCGACCACTGTGAATGAACCAATGATGGGCACAAACGGCAGCTCCACCGCATCGCCGGAGCTGGATAGAGACCTGGTCGGCCAGACATTCGCCGGTAAGAAGGTCGTGATCTTAGGGCTGGCGCGCCAGGGCATGGCCCTGGCCCGCTTCTTGGCCGCGGCCCGTGCCCATGTGGTAGTCAGCGACCTGGCCCCGGCGGAAAAACTCCAGGCGGAGCGCGCCGCGCTGGGCGATCTGCCCGTCGAGTTGGTGCTGGGCGGCCACCCGCTCTCGCTGCTCGAGGATTGCGCCCTGCTCTGCCTCAGCGGGGGCGTCCCGCCGCAGATGGCGTTGGTACGCAGCGCCGTGGAACGCGGCATCCCCTTGAGCAATGACAGCCTGCTCACCCTGCAGATGGCGCGGCTGTTGGGGCTTGGCCCCACCGTTGCCATCACCGGCAGCAGCGGCAAGACCACCACCACCACCCTGACGGGCAAAATCCTGGCCGAGAGCGGACCTGTCGTTCATGTGGGCGGGAACATTGGCACGCCCTTGCTCGACCGGCTGGACGAGATTCAACCAGGTGAACCGCTGGTGCTGGAATTGAGCAGCTTCCAACTCGAACTCTTTGACCCCCTGTTGGCCTGGGGACCGCTGG
>CAZYQJ010000198.1:0-8465 GCA_964649925.1 uncultured Litorilinea sp. | reverse complement strand
TGCTGGTAAGTGCCCATCGGGCAGAGCAGAAAGTCCCCCGGCTGCTACCGGGCGCGGATGGCGTGGATGGCGTTGCGGTTAAAGGCGCGGTGGGCCGCGTCGTTGCCGTCATGGCGGAAGAACTCGCGCCGCCAGTCGTAGTCGCCATAGCAGGCACGGCGCGCCTCCGCCGAGAGCACGGGCACGAACTCGTCACAGGCCACCTCCGAGCCTTCCCCCCCGTAGAAGAGGACTTCATGGCCCAGCATCTTCAACATGCGCGCCAGTTTGATGACCTTCTGCGTGTAGGCGCAGGGCGAGAACTCGCGCCGGGTCGGCAGGTGGGCCAGCCCGAGCAGGTGAAAACGCAGCGTAGGGTGTTTGCCAGATAGCCAATCGCTTTGCAGGTGATCTCTCATCGCGACCTCCTATAACCGGAATGCCCACCAGTGGATGACAAATGTCCGGATACTTATCTGGCTGATGTTGGTGACCCCGATGCGGAAGGCCCGGCCGGATTCCAGGTAATAGACGGTGATGGCAATGTTGGGCCATTCACGACTCGGTACAGGTAGGATTTCGGGCGGGTCGAACGGCGGCGGAAAATTCTCGTCAACTACGGGCTCCATCCTTTCCACGCCGAATGTGATTGGAACAAGGGCTTGCTCAAGCGAAAATAACTCGGAGAAGATGGTTTCACCAGGATTGAGGAACACCTGCGGATTGGGATGAGCGAAGACAAAAATGCCCTGGTCAACGGTGACGGTCCCGGACGGTCCAGTAGGCCCCGTCGCACCAGTGGGGCCCGTCGCGCCTGGCCCGCCGCTCTCCCCGGCTGGCCCGGTCGCGCCCGTGGGGCCGGTCGCGCCCACAGGGCCAGTCGCGCCGGTCGGCCCTTCAGGACCAGTTGGCCCCGTGGGGCCGGTTGCGCCCATTTCCCCTGGCCCGGTCGGCGGGCTGCCGAGGACGGTTTCCGCGCCACCCAGCAGGCAAAACAACTCCTGCTTCAGCCGGTCTGGAACCAGGATGGGCCGCTCGCAGTTGTCGAT
This sequence comes from uncultured Litorilinea sp., assembly GCA_964649925.1. Taxonomy (GTDB): domain Bacteria; phylum Chloroflexota; class Anaerolineae; order Caldilineales; family Caldilineaceae; genus QEUY01. Next base: position 7,437 of record CAZYQJ010000198.1, on the reverse strand, counting down.
CTCGACGCTGGCCGCGACCACACTCCCCGCAACGTCCACGTCAAAGTGGATGCAGGCCAGCAGGATGCATTCTTCCGAAGGGTGAGCGAAGCGGGGGCAGACCTCGGTCGCCCAGATGACCAACGCCTCGCGGATGGTGTCACAGGCGGTCTCGCGCCAGAGCGAAATGATTCCCCACTCGGGGGGCGACGCAAAGGGCGGCAGCACCGGCGGGGAGGTGAGCGGCGGTGACAGGGGCGGCGATCCCGGCGTCACCATGCCCTGAACCGCCTCCAGCAAAAACTCGCGCTCGTCCAGGGCGGCATCATCCACCAGCACGACATGGCTGAGGAGGTCGCCAAAATAGCGGAAGTAGCTCTCCGCCGCCTGGTCTGGGGGCCGCCAGGAGAATTCGGCCCGCGCCGTCTCCAAGATGCGAGAGGGGGCGCGCGTATCTTCTTCGGTCGCGCAGGGCTGCCCGGCGATGGGGACCAGGTCGGTCGGACATTCCTCATAACAGAGGCGCACATAGACCGTCTGGCGGCTGCCGGGGGAGAAGCCTGGGTGTTCGTCTCGGTGTCGCTGAACCCACTGATTCAGCGGCGCGCAGAGTTGCCGCTCCGACCACATCCAGCGTCCCTGGGGGTCGATGGCATAGCCTGGATCCACCACGATCTCCACGTCGCCACCGGCTGGGCGGCGGTGCACGCGCAAGCCGCAGACAGTCCCATAGCCATGCAGCAGGCGGTTGCCGAGTTGGTGTTTCCACTCGAAATGCTCCTGCTCCTGGCGAAAGGTGTCCACATCCATGACCATGCCAAAGGCATAGTTGACCCGCTTGTTGGGCGGGAGATGGCTGCTCTCGGTCGGAACGGTGACGCAGTCTTGCATGACAGTCTCCCCATTCTAAAGTGGCGGCAGGCGGCCCAGACGGTCCCGGTCCGCCACCACGCGCTCTAGGACATTTTGTGGGTGGGCGGCAGGCAGGTAGCCATCGGCCAGATAGTCGCGAGCGAGCATCATAGCGACAAAGCGGTTGGTACGGTCGAGGGTGGTGTCAATCCCCAACCGGGCCTCGGCAATGCGAAAGCCATCCCAATAGCGCCGCAGCGCAAACTCGGTGTGAGCAGGCTTTTCCAGGGCGACGACCCGTTTGACCATCGCCTCCTCTTCGGGGGCCAACCCGACCGGGACCAGCACGTTGAAGCGGTGAGCATAGCCGTTTACGCCTGGCTCAACCGGCGTGGTGGGGTCGCCCGCAACCAGGCCGCGCCCCCGGTGGATCAGAAACCGCTCGACGATCCGGACATTGGACGGGCGCTTCAGCAGAAAGGCATAGAGCAGGTCTTCAAATTCGGCGTCGCTGGTCGTGGCGGTGGGGAGGGGCAGCGCATAGCGGGCCAGTTCCGCCCGCATCCAATGGGACGGATCGACCGCGGCGGCCTGTAGCGCGGCCATCATCTGCTCCAGACAAGGCTCCAGCAGCAGGTGGAGGGCGAAGAGGATGCCGTCCGGCGTGCCGCGCCGCTCGTAGAGGTGGCGTGCAAAGCGGATCACAAGGCGGCGGCGGTCCGCGCCCCGGCTCATCCCCGGCGGCGTCTCCTCGCGCAACTGCTGGATGCGCCCCCACAGCGGGTCAAGCAACAGCCCCAGCCAGCTTGCAAGCCAGTCCAATGTTTCCGGCGGCGCGGTGCGCGGGTCGAAAAAGAGACTGCTCGCGCGGATCTGCCCTTCGACCTCCGTATAGAACCCCTCCATGTTCGCCAACATCCGTTCCAGGAACGGGCCTGGTTCGCCTGTCTCTACATAGGCGGCGGGCAGGTAATGCTCCGGATAGGAAAAGCGCGGATAGTAGACGCGCAGCGCACGTAACTGCGGCGTGACACGGCCATTGCCTTGCAGGTCGATCCGGAGTTGGAGATAACGCCCGCGGGCGCGCTGGAAGAGAAGCTCCCAAGTGCCTGTACGGGGCGGCACGGTCTCTTTTTCCGAATACGGGTTGTAGGACGGGATCTCCGCGCCCGCCCCGCGCAGATAGAGGTCCGGTTCGCGCGAGAAGGGAACGCTTGCCAAGAGCGAACGGTCATCGTGCGCCCGCGACCAGACCTGGACGGTCGCCTCGTCCGGGATGCAGGCATCGAGGAGTAAGCGATGCCACACGCAGTCGCGCGCTTTGCCGTCAAAGACGGGGCCGGGATCTAGCGTGCCCCCTGCCTCGCGCTGCCCGACCAGGAGCGAGGCCGATCGGGCGTAGTGGGGGCGCTCGATAGCATGCAGTTTGACCCAACGCACGACAGCGTCCTCCGTCACGTCCGCACTGCCCACGTCATAGAACAAGGCGGCTTCGTGGGCCACAAGGGCGCGTCCCCCCGACACATGCATCGGGAGATAGTCAGATCGAACCGTCAGGTAGGGCGGCGAGGCACGCAGATCGACCTCCCAGGTGACCGCCTGGTTGCCGTCCCGCTCGACGACGTAGAGGATCCCCTGCGGGTGCAGGTACGCCATATCATGCCCGACCATCTCAAACGTTCCAGACTGGTGCGTCCCATCCTGCTGCACAATCTCCACGGCGGCCTGGAGCGGGAGCACCGTTTGTAGATCGCGCAGGTCGTAGTGATAGAGAGTAGAAAAGCTCGCCCCCTCCGGCGCATCCAGGATCAGCACGCTGCCATCGGGCAGCCCCACAATGCTGATCGGGTTTTGGGTTTCGGCCAGCGGGAAGCCGTCGGGAAAAACTGGGGGTGTCCATACGACGGCCTCGCCTTCGACGGGCCGGAACTCGTCGGCTTCGAGGGGCGCGGTACCCAACAGGGATGGCTCTGTCACAATGCGGAAGGTGCGGTCCAGGCCCCAGTAGGTACGGTGGCGGCGATCCAGCACCCACAGCCCGCCCCCCGGTGCAGCGGCGATGTCAAAGGGGTCAAGGCTCGCGCTGGCGGGAAAGTGAATTCGCATAGGCGGGCCGCCTGCATGCAGGTCGAAGAGGATCAGGTCACCGTGGGTGCGATCCCCCACCACCAGATAATGCTCCTCGGTCACAGCCAAGCCAGCCAGTTCCGCAGGCGCGACGTCGGGCGGCTGTGTAGGCACAAAGTCGCCGCTCGATTGCGGGCAGGCCGGTGTCGTCTGATCCCAATAGACAACGGATCGCTGCGAACCTGCAGGACGCCAGAAAAGCCGCTGCCGGTCGTGGCTGATCCAGTACCAATTGCCAAAGCGGTCCACATCCGCCCCGCGCCGCGCCTCAGGCGTCAGCGGGACGTCACGCTTGCCGCGTGGGAAGAGCGCCAGCAGCGGGCGCAGCGTGAGCGATGCGCTGCGTTCATGCCAGTCCACCGGGGTTAAGGGGGCCTCAGCGGCGACAAAGGTGTGTACCTGCGCCCGCTCGGCGCAGTTGCTAAAGGCGGCCCTGCTGATACCCTGATCGCCCACCACGCGGCAGACCTGCCAGTCCTGGCAGCCCTTGACAAGGTGAAAGCGGGTCCCGTTGACATCCATCGTTTAGCACTCGCTCTGTACAACCGGTATGGGGACAACCTCGACCGTAGGATCGCCCAGCGGCGTCACGCCGAGGACGGCTTCCAGCAGTTCAGCCTCGCCGGTGCGTACTTCCACTGTCTGAAGCAAGGGAAGCTTGAGGCCGGTCAGGCCGTTGTATTCCTCGATGTCCTCCGCACTGCCAACGCCCATGTACATCGAATCTACATAGTCCACGCCGGCGACGCGTGCAACGACTGCCTCTAGCTCCTTCTTGAGCAGCCTGCGGTTGAGCGGCCAGCCGGTCTCGTCGGGGCCGCCGGGTGGCAGTGACGAGAGGTAAAGGCGCAGCCGGTCGCGCACCGCGTTGATCACCTCGTCCCGGTAGTAGCCCTCGCGCACCTGCACCCCGACCGAGAGATGAACCGCGACATACTCCGGGCCGCGCACATAGATCTCCGTTGTCACCAGGCGGCGCGGCGTGATGTGGCTGCAAATGCGGCGCAAAAAGAGGCGATCAGGCGTGGGCCAGAGGGGCTGTCGCTTGTCAAACGCAGGGATGGCGAGGACGGTAACGACACCCGCTTCCGGCTGCGCGGGGTTGGGCGGGTAGAAGAGGGGCAGGATCTCGACGCGCCCCACGTCTACGCCAGGCGTGCGCGCCACGATGGCCGCAAAGTCGCTCTCCGTCACCAGCCGGTCACGGTGGCGCAGGTAGAGCGGGATGTTGCGCTCGCCTTCCGCGACCGTTTCACCCTCGTCCCCCCCGGAGGTCGCGATGGGGTTCTCGATCTTAAAGCCGCCCTGCAAGCGCACATCCGGGCTGGACTTGATCTCCCCGACAGCCACATTCCCCTGCCGCCCGCCGCCATACTCATAGCTGGCGCGGATGCGCTGGCCGGGCGCGGGCCGTTTGCCATAGAGCCCCGTCCCAAAGCGGATCTGCCCCGCCTCCGGGTCAAGTGTGTATACCTCGTCGTCCACGTCGGCGGCCAGCAGATCGTCGGTCAGCCGCCAGGCGCGCCAGGCGCCGTCGTCCTGCTGCAATTCCAACACCAGGCTGCTGGGCAGGACTGGCGTGTTGGCGAGGACGGCAACCTGATCCGGCTCGCCGTTCCCCTGTCCCAGCTGTTCGTTGACCACCGGCACAGCCTGGATGATGCGGGTCGCGTTGATGCCTACCCAGGTCAGGCGCGCGCTCACCGTTTCGCCGGATTCGCTCCCGGCCTCCGGCTGCGGAATGCGAATGCGCAGCCAGGTGACCAACCGCTCGCGCAGGCTGTCATCCTCCAGGCGCGGCGGGAAGTCGCCGCGGCCCTCTGCCAGCGGCTCGCTGAACTCCCACGTCTGCAGCGCGGCAGCGTCGGGCAGAAGCACCTGCACGATACCGATCTCGTCAAGCACATCGGGCGCTTGCAGCAGCGTCAGACGCTGGTAGCGGGCGTTGTCTGCACCCGCCGCCACGTTGGGTATCTCGTAGACAAGGTTGGGGAGCGGTGCGCGCCCGCTCGTCTGGCCCACCGGGAGCAGCGGGTCCACCTCTCCGGTCAGCGCGGGTACCACGCCGATAGAGAGCGTCCGGTTGGCGATGACATCGCGCACATCGTCCGGCGCGATTTGCTTTGGCGCTAACAGCGCAAGGTAAATGGCGTCGTCCAGGGTGTCGGTCGCCACGTCGAGGACAGGGTCCGGCTCGCCCACGGTGGGCAGGGTCATCTGCGCCGTTTCATAAAAAGCGGGGGTCAGCGTGCTATCAAGCGCCAGGCTGGGGTCGCTCTCGCGCGCCGCCTCCAGCGCGGCGATGACCGCTTCGTGCTGTTCCTGCAACTCGGCATAGCGTTCGCTGTCCGGGTCAATCGCCTTTTTGTAAAAGACTTGCACGTCCAGCGGCAGCACCGTGACGTCATCGCGCGTGAGGAAATTCACGCTGCCGCTGTTTACGATCACGCCTGCGCCAAGCGTCAACGCCGCCACCGGGCCGCGATCGTTGCGGATGGCGATCAGCCCTTCCGCTGCCGCCGCTGGTTGCAGGGGGATGCCGAGCAGTTGCAGAAACTTGAGGCGGTTGCGCTCCGGAATGCGGTTCGCCTGATAGAGCAGGCTGTCGGTCAGAAACGCGAAAAGCTGGACAAGGGTGATGCCAGGATCACTCTCGACGTTGTAGTTGGTCCATTCCGGCGTGTGTACCGGAATGCGCCGCTTCGCTTCCGCCAGAAGCTGCTCATAATTGCGGTCGTCTAGAACGGGGAGTTCTAAGGGCATGCGCTTAGTCCTCGAATTGTAGGGTCAGGTCCATCCGCTCTACGGCCTGCGTGGCAATCAATCGGAAAAAGATGGTTACGGCGGCCAGGTTGGGGTTGTTGGGGTCCGCCTCGACCGTGACTTCCTGTACGGCCACGCGCGGCTCCCAGCGGTTGATTGTCTGCAGGATGCGATCACGCAGCAGTTGGCGCGTGGTGACGGTGTTCGGCTCGAACAGGAACTGCCGGACGCCGCAGCCGAAGCGTTCCCGCATCAGCCGCTCACCCGGTTCGGTCAGGATGATGATGCGGATCGATTCGCGCACGTTGTCTTCCCCGGATGACCAGGCCAACCGGCCATCTGCGCCGACACGCGGCGGGAAGCTTAACCCTTGGCCGAAGATGGATGGCTTCTTCATGAGCGATGATCCATGCGTTATGAACTCGACGGTTTGGGAATGGGCAGGCAAATTTTGAAGAACGGGATCCACCAGAAGACCAGATGCAGGACGATGACCATCACCAGCAGCAGGATGAAGGCGCAGATCGTGATAATCGGCAGCGAAAAGGAACAGATGTAGCCCAGACCCAGCGCGGCCATCTCCTGGCTGGAAACCAGTGTATTCAAGTTGGTGCTTCCGACATCGCCCAGCTTCTCCCGGAGCGAGTCGGACATCAGGAAGGCCACGCCTTTCTTGAGCTTACGCAGGCCGCCGATACTGACGTCGGTGGGCAGGGCGATGCGCAGCGGGCGCGCCGGTGCATCGGGGTCGAAGAAGGCCGCCAGTTCGAACTCAACCGAGGGCCGACTCGCCCACTGCCTGAGTTTGCCTTCGTCGCACTGCTCGTACACGCAGTGAAGCACATAGCTTTCGCCCGTGTCAGCGCGCAGTTTAGGCACGTCCACGGCTGGCGCTTCCTCCCCTGCCGCCTCATCCGCCTCCGCCAATGCTGCCCCCACAGCCGTTGTGATTGCCGTTATTTCCGTTTCTGTGAGGGGATGCGCCTTGAGGCTGTAGTCGTCATTGCCTGCAAAGGGCGACGGCAGCGGGTCATCGGCAAGGTCATTCAACGTATCGCGCTGAGTCGCCACATCGCGCAGCGCGCTCACCAGTGTGACGCTGCCGCCGAGGGGGATATCCTCAAGCGTGGCTGCCAAGTCCGCCTGCGCCCCTTCCAGTGCGTCCGTCTCGTCGTCACGGATCGCCACGGCGACCCCAGGCAAGTAGGCGTGCAGGTACTCCCACAGGTCGAGCAGCAAATAGATGGAGAGTTGCAGGGCTATCTCATCGTCGGCAACGTTGGTCACTACGGGCAGTTGTTCCAGAAAACGCCCTTCTAACTCCATGATGCGGGCATCGGGCGGCAGCGGAGAGACAAGGAACTCGTCTGGTTTGACGGCGTAGGTCTCACGGCTGGCGACGGGCACATAGCCGAAGAGCAGACGACGCCCGTTTCCCGCTGGTACGGGAAAGAGCGGCAGCCGTTCTTCCCCTTGCAGCAGGGCGCCTGACGGCTCTGTCACCGGCTGCCAGCCGCGTGGGCCATCCCCCTCTGTCACCCAGCCGTACTCCTGGCCGTCCAGCCGCTTACGCAGTACAAAGAAGGTGCTCTCGCCATTGCCTGTCCGCACCATACGGTCGGGAAAGCCTGGACGCAGGCAGCAGAGCGATGCACAGATCAGATAAAAGCGACCGTGGGCGGGCTGAAAGAGCTTGAGCCGCTTATCCGCGTCCAA